>NZ_JBFAET010000214.1:0-14564 GCF_040642095.1 Streptomyces sp. NPDC020362 | reverse complement strand
ATCGCAGCGAGGACAGGAACAGGCCTGCGAGGGGGGTGAGCCAGACGAGGCCGATCACCACGAGGAAGGCCTGCACCAGACCGTTGCCCAGGCCGTCGGTACCCGGGCTCTGCGCGGTGGACCGGCGCGTTGGTCGAGCTGCTCAGTGATCGATGAGACCGGAGCGGAGCGCGAGCTCGCGAACCTCGAGCAGCCGGTCCTTCGGCATCTCCACCTGCGCCACGGCGTTCTTGGTCTCGGTCGCTCGCCCGCCCTTCCAGATGATCGAGCCGTCCTGCGCGGTACGCAGCGACTGTTCCTTCAGCCGCGGGCCCTGCACCACCAACGAGAAGGTGTTTGTTGCCGAGGTGACCGAGTGCACCGTGTGCTGGTCGATCGCGTAGGAGGAACCGGCGCCCTCGGTTCGGACCGTGCTCGGCGTCAGCGATCCGGGCGACGTCTCGAGTTGTGCCCTGACGACGGATTCGGGTCCGTAGAGGCGGTGGAGGTACTGTCCCCTCAGGATCCGGGTGTGAAAGGGCCAGCGGTGGCTGTGCGGGAAATGGGTGCCCTGGTCGAACCGGTGCAGCCGAATGCGGAGCATACCGTCGGGATCGTCGAAGAGCACGATCCGGTCTCCCCACCACTGCCGTTCCGACAGGTTGAGCAGGTCGGCGTCGGCCAGTGCGTTGTCCATCAGTTCGCGTAGCGCACCCGGAGTCGCGATCAGGTCTGTCACCTGGCCGGTGACTTGCTCGGCGACTTCGATCCGGGACCAGTCGAGCCGCTGCAGTCGGGTCAGATCACGATCCATCTGTCACTCCACGCCTCTGATTCATCCATTGAATTACTCCGTCGTCCACCAGCCGGGACGGCGCTCAGACGACCGCGACCGCATAGGTGCGGAGTACTGCTCGGGCCGCCCGGGCAACCTCCGCCCCAGTCACCTGCGAGAGCCGCTGCGCCCACTCGCCGCGATCGTCGCCGCCCTCGCCGTCGATCAGCCGCATCGCGGCCCGGTAGGAACCGAGCGCCGGGTCGGCCGCCTCGGCCCGCGCCCTGGCGTGGGCCGCTGCCCGAGCGGTCAGCAAGGCTGTCTCCTGAAGACGTCCACCCGCGATGAGTTCCAGCACCTCGCGGACCACTGACTCGGTCAGCGCGACATGGTCGGTCGCCAGCTCCAGCTCCAGCCGCACCAGCCCGGAGTCGCTGTAGCCCACGTACTGGGCCTCCAGCGAGCAGTCCACCGCGAGGTCCGTGCTGAGGGTGCGTCCCAGGAGCGACCCCTCACTCGCACCGCATAGTTCGGCCAGTACTGCGAAGGCGGGTGCGGACGCGTCGGTACGCGCGGGGCCCTGGCCGCCTGCCGCCACCCGGGCTCGGGGTCCGCCGTCCTGCGCCCGCAGGTTGACCCCGCCGACCGAGGGGACCTCCCCTCCTGGCGCTTCACGTCGGGACGCCCGACGGCCATCGGCCGAGAGGGGCGGTAGGCCGGTGGCCAGGCCGTCCAGGGCCGCCGGGACGGCCGTCTCGGGCCCCGCCAGGACGATGACGGGCGCACCGGCGGCCAACAGGCCCTGGTGCAGCGCACGCAGGGCGGCGGCCTGCCACGCGGAGGCATCGGCCGCACCTCCACTCGGTCGGCCGAGCGAGTGTTCCCCGAACAGAAGTTCGCGCAGCCTGTCCCGGGCGCGCCGCCCGGCGGTGTCCGTGGCGGCGTACGGACCGGCCAACTCGTGGTGCCCCGCACGGCAGAGGGCGTCGGTGAGGGTGGGGCGGACGATCGCGGCGAGGAAGACTGGCAGGCACTCGGCGGCCCCGTTCGCAGGCATGCGACACCGGAGGGTGACGGACTCCCGCGCGATCACGACCTCGGCCGCAGCGCCCCGGTGGGCCAGCCACGCGTTGAGGCCAGTGCCATCGCCGTCGACTGGCGCTGCCGGCAGGATGCGGCCGAGCAGCTGCAGCGCCCAAGCCTCGTCGGGACTGCGGTCCCGCGTTCCAGTGGGCAGGACGACACTCACCAGAAGCGCGTCCTCGGCCGGGATCACCAGGACCTGACGGCCGTCGGGCAACTCGCGGCGGACCACCGGCGGAACCTTGTCAGTCGGAAGCATGGAATGAATCCTCCTCGTGGGGCCGAGGGTTTGTCGGATCGGCTGACGAAGATGGCGTCCGGGCCGTCGGCAGGCCGAGCAGGCCAGGAAGAAGGGCCAGCGACTGGATGATCCGGTCGGCCGCGACCAGCTGATCCGCCGGTGTGACTGCGGCGAAGCCGACCACGCGCATCCCCGCTGCCCGGGCTGCCTGCACGCCCAGCTCACTGTCCTCCACCACCAGCGCGGCCGAGGGGTCAACTCCCATCCGCGCGGCGGCGTGCAGGAAGAGATCCGGTGCGGGCTTGCCTGCCGCGACCTCCGTTGCGCTGAACACCCGCCCCTCCAGGAGCGGCGCCAGCCGGGTGGTTTCGAGGGTCAGCGCCAGTCGTGCCGGGTCCGAGCCGGAGGCCACGCAGAACCGCGTGCCCAGCACGGTCAGCCGCTCCAGCAGTTCACGGGCACCCGCCACCGGCTTCAGCCGGGTGCGGACTGCCTCGAAGAGCCTTTGCTGGTAGCGCTGCTGGAAGTCCTCCGGTAGTGCGAACCCGGCCCGCTCCTCGGCGAGCTGCCGGACTCGTGCGAACGAGCCGCCCATGTATGTGCGGATGCTCTGTTCGAGTGTCGTGGGGACGCCGACCTCGGTGAGCATCGCGGCCAGCAGGGTGTTGGCCAGCTTCTCGGAGTCGACCAGTACGCCGTCGTTGTCGAAGATGACCAGTTCGACCGGCCTCATCTCGGCGCCACCTGCCCCGACTGGTCAACGAGGTCCAGAAGGTCCTCGATGTCCGCGGCACAGTCTCCGCAGCCGGTGTTGGCGCCGGTCTCCTCGCGTACGGCCGCCAGGCCCCGGCACCCGCTCTTCACCGCGACCAGGATCTCAGCCTCGGACACCGCACGGCAGATGCAGACCACCGGGTCAGTGTCGTCACTCACGAGGATCCCCTCACGCCGGCGGCCGCGGTGGCCGAGGTCTCGGCCGTCAACGTCTCCAGGGCCAGGTCCAGGACCTCGGCGAGGCAATCCAGCTCGGCGCCGGTGATGACCAGTGGCGGGTGAATGTTGATCACATCGGGCGCCATGCCGGTCGAAGCCACCAGCACGCCCAGCTCCGGGTGGACGGTGGTGCACAACTGCCGCAGCCGGGGCGCGTGCGGCCCGGACAGTACGATGCGGGCGGTGCCGCCGGTGGCATCGACCCGATCGATCACCGAGGCCCAGCGCTCGGCCAGTTCCGCCAGCCGTTCACGCATCTCCCGCTCGAGCACGGCGACATCGGACTCGACGTCCTTCCATGCCTCCCAGCGGTCGAGCACGGTATCGACCACGGCGAGCGCGTGCGGGATACCGATGTACGTCGACGAGTGGCTACCAGGCGCGTAGTGGTCGGGGTCGGCCAGCGGCTCCCGCGCCCAGACCGCGCTCAACGCCGCGCCACCGTTGCTCAGGCCCTTGCTGGTCACCACCACATCGGGCTCGACGCCCATCAGCTGGAAGCCCCAGCGTGGGCCGACCCGGTGCATTCCGGTGAAGATCTCGTCCGCGATGACCACCGCACCTTGACTCCGTGCGTGCTGTACCGCGGCCCTGAGCAAGGCCGGATCGGGAACCACCATGCCGCCCACGTTCTGCACGGCCTCGAAGACGAACGCCGAGACCTTGCGCCGGAAGCCGTTCCCGCCGACGCCGGACAGCTCGGACCCCCAGCGTGACACCGCGCTGACACATCCGGTGCCGCACCCGGCCGACGCGGCGGAGTGCGGGCAGGCCCGGCAGTCCGGACTGGGCAGCCGGACGACCTCAAGACCCCAGGCGGCCAGCAGTTCACGATAGCGGGGGCTGGAGCTGAGCATGCTGGTCACCCCGGACCGGCCATGGAAGGCACCCTCGAAGACGACCACCGTGCCGGGCCCAGTGGCGCTGAAGGCGATGCGCAGCGCGGTCTCCATGCCCTGCGCGCCGCCGAGATCCAGCTCGACCCGGCCAGGCACCTGGATGACGTCGGAGAAGAGCCGCTCGAGCCGCTCAAGGACACGCAGGCGCAGCGACGACTCGCAGAACGACGGGAGCGCGGGCAGCTCAAGGCAGCGGCGCGCCGCCTCCTGCAGGATCGAGCTGTCGTATCCCCAGGCCACCGTGCCGTTCGCCGCCTCCGCGTCGAGGTAGCGGCGGCCGTCCTCGGCCTCCAGGAAGCAGCCCGCGCCGCGCACGAAGCGGGGTACCGCCGCGGCTCGGTAGATCAGGTTGCCCGCGCCGGCGAACGGCGGAACCGGCGGACCGACCTGCGTCGTGTCCATCAGATCGGACATGTATCGACCTCCAGTTTGAACGGCAGCCCCTTCTCGGCGTCCGGGTGCCAGGCCGTGGGCGAGGACGTGGCCAGAATCGGCGCGACTCCGTACTCGTTGCACTCGATCCAGCCGGTCAGCACGGTGAGCACGTCCCAGCGGGCCGGACCGTCCGGCAGCGGGGTGCGTCCGAGCGTGGCGAGCCACCGCTCGATCCCCTCCCGGCCGCCGTACCGCCTGGCAAGTTCGGCCCACTGGTCGGTACCGTCGGCGAGCCGCCCCAGTGCTGCCGGCAGGTCGAGGTCGTGCGCCGGGATCTCGGCGTGGACCTGCGCCAACAGGGCGTACGCGGGGTCGGCCTCCGCCGTCCAGCCGTCGGCCGCCGGTCCGGGAGCGGCCAGCGCACGACGGCACCAATCCCAGCCGGTCTGGTACGAGAAGAGCTGGAGCTCGCGGATGACGTCCGCCGGATCGTCCGCTGTGTGAATGAAGTTGAACAGGCCGTTGACCCGGCCGATACGGGAGCGCAGGTCTTGGCCCCGGGCGGCTTCCGGGTCCGCGGATCCCTTCGCCGCGGTCAGCCGGACACTGGCCGGCTTCCAGGAGGGGCGCTCGGCGTCGTGCAGCAGCACCAGCAGCGCCGGGCCGGAGCCCAGCAGATGGTCCACCACCGCGATCCGCTGATCGGACGCGGCGTTGAACTGGTAGCGCCACAGCTCACGGGTGAGCAGCGGGTCGAAGCGAACCGTGGTGGCAGCCGCCGGGATCCACCCCTCCTCACGGAGGATCTCGAGGATCAGCTCACAGCGTCGGCCTGCGATGGCGTCCGGCTTGAGCACGACGAAGGTGAGATCGTGGCTGCGGAGCGGATCGGTCAACTCCGCGAACGCGCGCAAGCCTTCGCGCGCATAGGTGTCGTAGCGGTACGCCTCCCGCTTGGCCGGGTCGGCCGTCAGGGCCTCCAGCGCCGTGGCCGCGAGCGCCGACCGGGGTGGCGCGCCCTCGGATGCTTCCATCCTCATCAGAGTCTCCTTCCACCCAGTGCGGTGGCCCGCCCGTCGATCAGGACGCCCCGGCTGCCGTCCACATGGGTGCTGGAGGAAAGCGCCAGACGGCGGGCGGCGAAGGCACGCACCGTCCACTCCAGGCACGGCCGGTCGCTCATCGTCTTCTGGAGCAGTTCCTGCTCCCAGGCCTCCTCCGGCGTGGCCGAGCGTCCCTCGACGGCAACCGCCGGGCCCATGCAGAGCACCGGCCCGCCGTCCTGGGTACCGTCGACCAGGAAGCACGAGGTCCGTGTGGTGGTGTGGCCCGCTGCCATGGCGAGTCGCACGGGGTCGTTGCCCACCAACTGCCGGCGTCCGTCGGTATCGAGGATGCTGAGGTCGGCCGGATGCTGGTTGATCATGCGGCCCTGGAACCGGTCGAGCAGATTCCCCTCGATCCAGCGGTGGTAAGCGAGGACGATCAGGTCGAGCGGTCCGTCAGCCGCCTCCCAGGCGGCGATCCGAGCGTCCAAACCGTCGTGCCAGGCGCGTGCCCGTGCCCGGTAGCGCGCGCGGCCTTCCTCTCCGACGGCTCGCGAGGCCAGCCCGCAGGCCGCGTCGAAATCACCGGTCCAGGTCTCGACGCCGGCGTCGCGTGCCACGTCCAACGCCTTGGCCCTGATGCCGTGCGAGGCCACCAGGCGGACCTGGAACGCCGCGGGTTCACGCTCCTGCATGCCCAGCACCGTGCTCAGGTTCGCACCGGTGGCGGAGACCAGCACACCGATCCTCAAGGGGCCCGATCGTGAGGCCGGGCCGATGCCGACGACCCCATCCTGTCCGAAGGTCATGTACGCGCTCCCGCTACGGAAGTCAGCAGCTCGAGGCTGGTTGCACAGCCCGGACGCGCCGGGTTGACCAGATGCATGTGCCGGGCGTCCGGCACGACCCGGTGCTCGGGGGCCAATCCGGCGGTGCGCCACCGATCGAGTTGGTGGGCGGTCAGCTCGGCCGGCACCGCCTGGTCGCAGCCGGCCTCGACCACGGCCAGCCAGGCCACGTCCGCGGTGTCCGGCTGGGGGGTGGCATCGGCGTAGGACCCGCCCGCAGCGAGGTGCCGGCTGACGAAGTGTTGCACCGCCCCGCCGCCGACACCTAGCTCGACCGCGCGCTCCAGGTGCACCACCGGTGCGAGCAGCACGAGTCGGTGGCCTGCCGAACGCCCGGCCACCGCGGCCAGCGCCAGTTGGGCTCCGGCCGAGTGGCCCGCCAGCACTGCGGTGAGCCAGGCCGCATCCTGTGCGGCGAGGGCGTCCAGTGCTGCTGCGCAGTCCTCGACCGCGCCGGGCCAGCTGCCGCCGTCCCAGACGGGCCGGTACTCGACGACGGCGGCCGCGCGGCCACGGCGCGTGAGCTCCATCGCCAGCGGTCCGAGATCACGGGCCACGCGGTCGTGGCGCCAGAACCCGCCGTGGAACAGCACGACCCTCGACTCCACCGGATCTTTTGATGGGCTGTACAGGTGGATGCGGTGCCATGACGACGCTCCGTAGCGCAGGACGCTCTCGCGGACAGTCACAGCACCCCGATCGCTTCCAGCCGCGAAACCCAGTGCTCGAACCGCTGGTCGCTCATCCGGACCTCGGCCCGCCGTGCGGCGGACTCGTCGGCGGCACCCTCGCGCCACCAGACCTGACCGTCCTCCTTGCGGATGATGAACGCGCGCCGCTTGGCAGCCGGGCTCTGGATCATCAGCGAGATGGTCTCGGGCTCGGTGATCGTGGTGTGCAACTGCTCGTGGTGCAGGGTGAAGCAGCTCCCGGTCGGCTCCTCGCGCACGAAGTAGGGCCAGAACCGACCGATGTCCGCCGTCTCGTCCAGTGGCTGGTCGGTCGCGTACAGCGTGTGCCGGTAGGCGCCACTGAGGATGTGGGCGGTGAAGCTGAAGCGGTGGTTGTGCACCCGCTCGTACTGGTCGGTGTTGGCCAGCCGCAGCCGGATCCGCAGTCCCTTCTCGGGCGCGTCCCAGATGACGATCTTGTCATCGAGCGCGTGGCACTCACACTTCTCGCGCAGTTCCGGCGTCCGGCGCACCCGGTCCACCAGGGCGCGCAGCAGCGCGCGGTCGTCGCCGAGCCGGCGGGCGATTCCCTCGGTCACCTCGGCGGCTGCCTCCAGGTCGTCCCAGCGCACGGCGGGAAGCGAGTCCATGAGGGCCACCGCGGCCTCCTCGGAGACGACCTGCTCGGGGGCGACCTCCTCGGTGCGGCTCACGGGTGTGTCGATCATCAGAGGACCTCCATGCCCTGCAGACGGTTGGTCAGGTCGTCGAAGTACTGCTTGCTGATCCGCTTGCTGGCACGCCGCGTGGCCTTCTCCTGGTTCTCGCCGAGGCGCCACCAGACCTTGCCGGTCTCCCGCTCGGTGATCAGCGAGCGCTCCTTCTCCGCCGGGCCGCGCAGGAAGAGCGAGACGGTGTTGGGCGTGGTGAAGGTGGTGTGGATCTCACTGTGGTGCAGCGTGTAGCAGTTGCCGGCGACCTCGTTGGTCACGAACCGGGGCTCGACCCGCAGGTCGCTGTCCCGTGCGTCGAAGTCGTCCTGGACGTCGTCGGGGATGTCCCCCGGGCGGCCGACCAGCTGGTGCCGGACGTGCCGGTAGTTGCCGCGCAGGATCCGCGAGGTGAAGGAGAAGCGGTGGTCGTGCGGACGGTCGCGGTGGTCGTCGGTGGAGACGTGCACCCGGATCCGGAAACCGCGGTCCAGGGCGTCGTAGATCACCAGCTTGTCCAGCAGTCGGTGGCTCTCGCACTTGTCGAAGAGGTCCTCCTCCTCGCGGGCTCGCTCCAGCAGCTCCCGCAGTGCGGCCTTGTCCTCGGAGAGCGCGAGCAGGATGTCCTTGGTCTGCTCACGCGCCGTCGGCAGGTCGGACCAGTCCACGGTCAGGCGGTCGAGTGCATCCAACATGAGTTACTCCCTATGCGTTCACATCCGGACGGGGCGCTGGGTGTGCGCCCCGGATCAGCGGTTCCAGGGCCATCGGCGGATGGAACCACCCGCGGGTCAGCCCGCCTCGCCGGCGGTGGCCAGCTCCGCGGGCGCGCCGGTGCCGAACGCCCGGTGGGCGGTTCCGGCGACCAGCTGCCACAGCGGCGCGTCGGCCACACCCATCTCCTGCGCATTGCGCATCTGCCGGGCCAACGGCTGCGATCCGGCGGCGACGATGCCGCCGTCCTGGTACCAGAGGCCGTTGTCTTCGGTACGGTGCAGCTCCTGGCCGCCGATCCGCGCCGAGTCGCAACGGTCGGTCATCATCATGGAGTTGGCGTACCCCATCAGCTCGACCGCGCGGCTCGCGATCGCCAGGTCGACGTGCTCGCCGTCGAAGTTGACGCAGGCCGAGAGGCGACCGGCCGCCGCCTCCCGCATGATCGCGGCGGGCACCGGACCGGCGATCCGGTCCATGTCGGCGAGGGTCCAGCCGGGCAGGTCGTACGCGGCCAGCGTGTCCTCCCGCTTCGCACGAGCCGCGGAGGTGCGGAAGGCGTGCCGGATGTTCAGCGGCATGTCGTTGAAGAGGTGGTCCGTGATCACCCGGGAGCCGGTCCCGGCCCAGTCGCTCTGCCAGGCCAGGTCGATGATGTCGCGCACCAACTCGGCGGCGCCCTGCGGGTCCGCCTTGGTGAAGTGGCCGAGCGCGGGTCGCACGCCGTGTGCCATCAGCAGCGGCACGATCCAGTCGAGGCGGGGGTGCCGGTCGTCCAGGTTGTCGTGCAGTCCGGACGCGGGGGTGAAGGCGTCGGGGGAGATCACCGTGTACACCAGGCCGAGTGCGCCGAGCCTGGCCAGGCGCTCCCATTCGTGGCGGGTGGGCGCCCAGACGGTCGCGGCCGGCGTGCCGCCGTGGCTCGCGAGCAGCGGACCTTCCAGAGCGATGCCCACGAGGTGTGGAATCCGCCCGGCGATGCGAAGCGCGCGGTAGCGCTGCATGAACTGCTCGAACTCGGCGAGCCGACTCTGCCGGAGGTAAAGCGTCGGAATGCAGGCGACGTTCTCTTCGGCGCATTTCTGGTCGAGCAGCACGAGATCCAGGGCGCCGAATTCCGAGAAATCGACTTGGTCGAACCCGTGGCAGTGCACCTCGACCGGGAGTCCGAGGTTCTCGTGGTTGGTTGTCAACAGTATCTCCCGCATGCCGGGCCTTTCTTCCATCCGTTATTCCGGACCATCAGGGGAGTTCTCTCGCCCCTGCCGTCCTGATCAAGCGGTTGTCCCGTGGAGACTCGACGTGCCGCTCATGGGGCGAATTCGTATCCGCCGCGCCGTCGTACCCGTTCCGCCGACTGGCGGAAGGCGGTCAGCGCGGCAGCCAGCCACAGGGCGCCCGCAACGGCGGCGAGCGCCGCCTGCCGCGCGCAGGCGGCCGGGTCGGCACCGTCGGCGAGGGCGCGCACCGCGGCCACGCCGTGGGTGGCCGGGAGTGCCTCGGCCAGCAGGCGCACCGGGAGCGGCCAGAACCCGGTGGGCACCTGTACCCCACTGATCGCCATCGTGACCAGGTAGGCGGTGTTGTAGACGATGTTGCGCACGGCCGGCGCGGCGAGCACGAACGCGCCGAGGAACAGTCCGAAGCAGTACGTGCTGAACGCGGTCAGCAGCACCAGCGCCACCAGCGCTGGAACCTGGGTCGCCGTGAAGTGCACTCCGAACAGTGGATCCAGCAGCACGAGCGCGACCAGCGAGGTGCCGCAGCCGCTCACCGGCCACTGCAGGCTGCGGCCGAGGAAGACCCAGCCCATCTCGCTGGGCGCGGCGGCCAGCAGGGCCAGGGTGCCCTGGCCACGTTCCCAGCTGGTCGACACCACGACGGTCATGGCCTCGATGACACACGTCATGACCGAGTTGCCGAGGACGAGGTAGCGGGTCTGGTCGGCGGCGTGCAGGAAGGAACCGAGCAGCGCGAAGAACGTGACCTGGCAGAGCATCCGGCCCAACCAGCCGAACGTCCAGCTGTACCAGGAGTAGGTCGCGCGGAAGTCGGCGAGGGCGTTGGCCGCAGCGGCCCGGACCACCCGGCCGGGCCCGATCAGCCGGGAGGCGGCGGTGTCCATGTGCCCTCATATCCGGGCCAGGGTGCCGGTGACCCTGGCCCTGCGCAGAATTCGGTCGATCAGCAGCGTTCCGACGGCGTAACCGGCCAGTCCCAGCAGCAGCACGGCCAGCAGGCCGCCCGTCGTGTCGCGGGCCGAACCGGGACTGACCGCAGCGCGCAGCAGGTTCGCGCTCCAGGACAGGAACACCGCCTTGCTGGCCGGCTGGAGCCAGCCGGGCAGGTAGCTGATGGGGACCAGCACCCCGCTGAGCAGAAAGAACGGGAAACTCAGCGTGTTCTGCAGGATCCGCGCCGAGGGCGCCAGCACGAACAGCGCCGAGACACAGCTGGCGGTGCCCGCCATCGCCGCGGCGCTGAGCAGCAGCACGGCCAGGAACAGCAGCGGGTGGGCGATCGTCACCACGAGGCCGAAGCCGGCCCAGGCGACGAGCCAGGCCTCCGCGAGGCTCACGGTGCTCAACGCGGTCACGGCGGCGATCCGGGCCGTGACCACGGCCGAGTAGCGCGCCGGCGTGGCGACGACGGCCTCCAGCGTCCCCTGCTCGCGTTCGTGGCCGATCAGCTCGCCGCCTGCCATCAGCGCCATCGACCACAGCGACATCAGCACCGGTGCCAGCACGGCGAACCCGGCGAGGTCGGGGCGCTCGGCGTGCTCGGTGATGGCCAGGAACACGCAGGTGTAGAGCGGCGCGGTGACAAAGACGTGGAGGGTGTCCGGGGTCCGCAGGGTCATCAGCACCTGGAGCCGGAAAACCTGCCAGAACAGGGTCGGGTTCACCGGGCCACCTGCATTCCGCGGTCCTGGACCATGTGCCGGTAGACCTCGGCCAGTCCGGGGCGGACCGTGGCCAGCGAGGTGACTCCGGCGGCGAGCAGCCTGCCCAGCACCTCGCCGGTGGTGTCGGCAGCGGAGATCTCGACGGTGATCCGCCCGTCCGCCGTCCGATCGAGCGAACGGACCCCGGCCAGCTGCCGGAGGTCCTCGGCGACGGCGGCGGACACACCGACGGCCTCGACGCGTTCGTAGGCCGACATCCGCCGGGCCAGCACGTCGGGCCGACCGGTCGCCAGGACCGTCCCCCGGTCGACCAGCGTGACCTGGTCGCACACCGCCTCGGCCTCGGCCAGGTCGTGCGTGGTGACGAGCACCGTACGGCCCTCGGCACGCAGCTCGTGCACCAGCGTGCGGAATTCGAAGGCGGCCAGCGGGTCCATCCCGGCGGTGGGCTCGTCGAGGATCAGCACCTTCGGGTCGCTGACCAGGCCGCGGGCCAAGTGCAGGCGCTGCTTCATCCCCCGGGAGAAGCCGTCCACCCGGTCGTTGGCCCGCTCGCTCAGACCGAACCGCTCCAGCAACTCATCGGTCCGTCGTGCGAGTTCGCGACCGTGCAGGCCGTAGAGCGCACCCCACAGGCCGAGGTTCTGCCGGGGCGTGATCCGGCCGTACAGACCCCGGTCGCCGCCGAAGACGATGCCGATGAGCGGCTTGACCGCCCGTGGCGAGGTGGCGACATCGTGGCCGCACACCCGCGCCGTCCCCGAAGTGGGCAGCAGCACGGTCGAGAGGATCTTGCACAGGGTCGTCTTGCCGGCGCCGTTCGGCCCGAGCAGGCCGTGCACCTCGCCGGCGCGGACGGTCAGGTCGATGCCGCGCAGCGCGGAGACGGCGGCCTCAGAGCGCCTGCGCGAGCCGAACACCCGGGTCAGCGCGGTGACTTCGATCGCGTACAGTCGAGGGCTCGTCACGCTGTGGCCTCCTGGCCCGTCACGGCAGTGAGGGCAGCCGCATGCACCTCCGGATCGACGAGTTCACCGGACACCAGCAGGAAGTCACCGACCGCGGTGCGGGCCAGCACCAGGTCGGGCAGGTGCTCCAGTACGCACCCCTGCTCGGGCCTTGCCGCGCTGGCCAGCGGCATGCCCCAGACCAGCTGTCCGGCCTCCAGCCGGGCCGCCACCGTGCGCTCCGGCTCAGGTTCCGTCGGGGTCGGGGCGGTGCGGCGCGCGGTCTCGGCAGCCGCCTCGGCGACCAGGGCCTGCCGTAGTGGACCGACCCCGGGGTGGTCCACCGCCTTGTTCAACAGGTCGATCAGTTCAAGGAGTTCCGGAGCGAGCCGGTAGGTGGCAGCCGCATCGGCCACGGCCACCGGGTCCAGCGATCCGCTGTTGAGCAGCATCAGCAGGTCGACGGCGTCCTTGGCGTGGAACGCTCGCTGGAACCGCTCCTCGGCCACCGCCAGCAGGTCGGCGAGGACCGGGTCGGCGGGCAGCTGCGGACGAACGGGCACCGCCGCGAAGTCACCGGGGAACGCAGCCGTGCACAGTTCCACCCGGATCTCCTCCTCCATCAGGGGGTCCGGCGAGGGCCACAGGATGGCGAGCATGACGTGCCGCCGTCCGTCGGCGGCGAACAGCGACAATTGAGTGGGCTCGCCGCCCAGCGAGCACAGGACGGCCGCGGCCCGCCACAGCTGTTCCTCGTCGGAGGCGATGAGGTCGAGGTCGCCCACCGAACGGCGGACGCCCGGCGGATAGTGCCCGGCGAGCGAGGGCCCCTTGACGACGCGCAGCCCCGGACAACCCGCCAATGCCGTGCGCAGCTCGGCATAGCGGGCCGCGCGGGAGCGGGCCCGCTCCAGCAGGTCCGTGCTGCCGCTGCCGGCCCGGACCCCTTCTCCGACGGCCACCGAGACGACCAACTGGGCGAGCGTGCCGGAGAGCTGCTGCGCACGGCGCACCAGGCGGAACGACCCTTCGTGCTCGGGGACGTCGAGCAGGCGATGCAGCAGATCGAGGTCGAGAGGTGTGGCGTTCATGTCCGGCGGGCTCCCTTCAGCGTTGCGGCCAGCTCCTCGACGCGAGCCGTCCAGTACCGGTGGTCCACCGTCCAGCCGCGCGTGCACAGGGCATCGAGGACCCGGTCGCCACCACCGTCGCGGCCGTGCACGACGTGGCCGATCAGCGGCAGCCGCGCCGCTCGGGCCAGGTCGGCGACGGCGGCGACCAGAGCCCTGCGACCGGCCGGGCCGTCCGCGGCGGGTTCGACGAGGATGTCCACCAGCTCCATGTACGACAGACCCGAGACCTCGTCCCGGGCCCGGGCGACAACGGTCGCGTGGCCCACCGGCTCGCCGTCTTCCCAGACCAGCAGGGACTGTCGGGACGGCGTGTCGATCAACGCGTCGGCCTCGGCGGCCGCGCCGGCGAGGTCGGCCGGCTGTCCCTGCTCACGGGCGGCGTGCAGGATGGCACGGACCAGCCATTCGGCCACCAGCGGCCGGTGCTCCTCCTCGGCGGGGGTGACCCGAGGGTCGTCCGCAGCAGTGGGCATCTCGGCCCCCTCCGCCAGCCGTACGTAGCTGAGGGTGCGATGCCACGGCTGCGGCAGTCGGACGGTGGCTGCGGCGCGCACGACGAGGGCGGACGCCTCGTGACGGTCGGCAAGCAGCGCCCGCCACAGAGTGTTCTGGGCATCGCGGGTCGACAGCAGCTCCGGGTCCGCGTACTCGACCAGCAGGCGCTGCTCGTCCGACAGCGGGTCGGTGGAGACGCCCACCACGTACGGCAGGCCGGACACCGTGGCCAGCAGATCCGCGTCGCGTGCGGCTTGGAGATAGCTCATGGTGGCGTGCATCAAGCGGCCACCGAGCGGACGGTAAGCAGCAGTTCCCGCCGGACGTGCGCCGCGGCCCGTCGGACGTCGTCGACGGTCACCCGGTGCAGCTCGGTGATCTCGTCCTCGACGGTCCAGGCGTGTCCTGCGGAGCAGGTCCGCTCTGCGATCAGTTTGGCGTACTCCAGCGGCGATTCGGACTCCAGGATCAGGGTCATCTCCGCTTGGCGCACCGCCGCGTCGAAGTCGTCGGCAGCGGGGCCCTGTTCGGCGACGGTGGTGAGCAGATCCGTCACCAGCGAGCTGATCCGGGGAGCCGCGGACGCCTCGGCGCCGACGAGCAGCCGCCAGGCACCGGCCTCCCGGTAGCCGCGGTCCCAGGTGTGGAACGAGTAGGACAGGCCGTGGGCGGGGCGCGCCGTGGGGGAACGCAGGGCGGGGGAAAAGGCTCGGAGGCGGGGGGTGAGGCGCGCCGGCGCGCGCGCAACCC
>NZ_JBFAET010000213.1:0-14777 GCF_040642095.1 Streptomyces sp. NPDC020362 | reverse complement strand
GTTTTGCCCCCGGGTGTCCCCCACCCGGGGGTGCGGCTGTGGGGGCCCGCCCCCCCCCCCCCCCGGTCCCCCCCCACCGCAGCGGGCCCTTGGCGAGCCCGTGACTCCCTCCGAGGGCTCCAAGCGCAGCTCAAGAAATGCCACGGGGGCTCAAGTGCCTCAGTCGTCCGAGTCGGGTTCGGTTCGGCGCCATCATGGATTGGCCCGACAGACTCGGCGCCCTGACACCCCGTTCTCCCTCTGCGATCCGGCGAGCCCCTGGCGGCGCGGTTCCAACGAGAACACCGACAGCCCGCTGCGGCAGTACTTCCCAGGGGAACCGATCTGTCCCAGCACCCCGCCAGGTGCGATCTTCCGCAGGCACTCGGCCGAGCAGACCATGACCGTCCATTTGCCGCCGTGCAGACTCCTCCGGCATCGTCCAACGAAACTCGGCACAGGTGGACTTACAGATGCCACTGGCGCAACCGGCCCTCAGTCCACAGAGTCCCCACCGGACGTGATGCCTGTCGTACGTGGCACTCCTGTGGAGGTGTGGAAGGGTCCCTTCCCTCCCATGCAGACCCACCAGCGTAATAAGCGACGTTGTTCTCAGGTTCAGCCTGTGCGCGGCAGAGAAGAATGCCTCGCCAGACGTGCCAAGGGCTGCTGGTGGGTCACCACGGAAATGGGGGAGGTCGACATGTCCGAGCAGAGCGCGGATGCAGGCGCCCTGACACCGGTGGGTGCAGAGCTGTTCCGATGGACGGCGCTCCGGCCACCGCGCCCGGCGACCGCGCGGGTACCGCGGGTGGTCTTGGCCCCGCCGAGCCTGATTCCCGCGGCGCCGGTCCCGGACTCGTCATATCAGCCACCGGACGGCTGCAGGCCCTGAGCGTGGTCATCGGACGGACGGA
The DNA here is from genome assembly GCF_040642095.1 of Streptomyces sp. NPDC020362. Lineage (NCBI taxonomy): Bacteria > Bacillati > Actinomycetota > Actinomycetes > Kitasatosporales > Streptomycetaceae > Streptomyces > Streptomyces sp. NPDC020362. The sequence continues at coordinate 13,881 of NZ_JBFAET010000213.1, read as the reverse complement.
TATCGAGTTCCCGTTCCACGACCTCGACATGCGGCTGACCCAACGCCGCGACCGCTGGGCAGGCGCACGACATCGACGGCTGGGTGCACGATCGGACCGGCCACCACGTGCGAGACATCGTCGACACCGACGCATGGACCACTCACCACCAGCAGGTGCACACGGGAGTGGTCGACGCGATCAACACCGCGGCCGGCGGCGCGTCGGCCGATCTGCCGACGGCAACGGCCCTGCTGCGGGCGTGCAGGCTGGTGGCCATGTGGGAGGCGGTGGCCGTGGCTGCTCCTGCGGTTCGGACGGCCAACGTCCTACCGGAACCCGCCCCCGGACAGGGACGGAGCCAATGACTAACCACAGCAACACACAGACCCTGGCAATCCCCATCCAAAACAGGACCGGTGCTCGCCGACGGGGTGATCCGTTCGCAGCCGCGCGCGTGCCGTCCCGCAGCAACCCCGTTGCCTGCGCAAGCGTGGTGCCATGGTGATGTGGATCCGCACGTATGACGAGGCCCGAGGCCTGTGGCAGTACTTCGAGGGTGATGAGGAGGGCTGGGTTCTCCGGCAAGTGGACTTGCGAGGCGATGACGGCGCCCCGGTGACCGCCGCCTCCCTGGAGGAGGTTCTCCGGCTTCAGGAGCGTGCGGACATCGCCACTATGAGCCGGTACGAGCAACGGTACGGCCTCGTCGCCGAGGGCAGGCTCACAGGGTGGGAGGAAGCACCGCGCGCCGGCGGGATCTCGGCCGAGGAGTTCGAGAGGGTGTGGCTGGACGCCCGGCGGACCCTGGGGGCCACCGCACCGCCCCCGGACACGGACAGGTGACAGCCGCCCCGCACCCGCCCCGGTGCTACGAGTAGACACCCGAAAGGTGTTGCAGGGGGACTCCACTTATGGGCAGCGATCATCTGGATCCGCTTGCCGCCGTCCTGGACGGGTATGCCCGGGGAATCCTGCTGATCGGCACCTTCGCCGGATGCCTGTTCGGCGCGCTGTACGGCGTCGGCCTCATCCTCGCGTGCCGCGCCGGACGCAAGTCAGCGATCCCCTTGGACCCGTTCCTCCTGGCCGGAGCATTCCCCGGGATCCTCCTGGGCTCCCGCACACTGTGAACGCGGGAGCCCAGGTGATGCCAGGTGGATCTGCTGCGCGATGGGCGACAGCGAGTTGGAGGAGCTCCGGAAGGCCCTGGGCGCGGGCGTAGGGATGGAAGCGGGGGAGCAGGTCGTCGACGAGGCGGACGCAGCGGGGCGCTCCGATGCGCCGGGCCAGGAGCAGGGACTGGGTAGTGGCGGCCGCGGCGGGCTCGAGTTCCTTGAGATCGAGGTAGCTCGCGGCGCGGTAGGTGGGGAAGACGCCCTTTGTCTTGTCCCGGGCGGGCGGCAGCAGGCGTTCCGCTTCGCTGATGAACTGGTGGGCGCGGCCGACGTCACCAAGGTCCAGGAGGGCCTGGCCGGAGTCGACGGCGAGGTCGGCCTCGGACACCCAGGTGCATCAGGCTGGCCGGTCGGCGCCGGCGTCGTTGAGGTGTTGCCCCAGCCTGACGTTGCCGCGCGCCACCACGCCGCTCATCGAGCGCTGACTCCCGCCGGACCAGCCATGAGTCTGCTTACTCTTCGATCAAATCGCCGAGATGTGCATGCGGGACGCCGCAGAAGGCAGGATGGGTCAAGGCCGCACGGACGGGCCCACTTCTTGGTCACACTCGAAGAACCTGTGCAGCCGTTGTCACGTCACGGCCCGGGTCGAGCAGCATTGCCGACCGCGTCGTGAACCTCGTCACTTACCATGGCAGAGGGCCCGCCTCGTCGAAGTAGCCGCCGGTCGGGCCGTCCGGCCCCAGCTGAGCCATCCGAACGATAATCTCGGCGCCCTGCTCGACGGTCTGGGTGCCCTCGTGCCGGTTCAGGTCCGTCGCGGTGTAGCCGGGCTCCACGGCGTTGATCCGCATCCGTGGGAACGCCTTGGCGAACTGCACGGTGAGCATGTTGACTGCGGTCTTGGAGGTCGGGTAGGCGACCCCCGGGTACCCCTTGCCGGCCTGGGCCAGCGAGGCCAGGCTGCTGCTGACATTGACCACGACCGGGGTGGCGGAGCGTTCCAGCAGTGGCAGGAAGGCGTGGGTCACCCGGACCAGGCCGAAGACGTTGGTCTCGAACACCTCCCGCATCACGTCGGCGGTCAGCTCCGGGGCGCCGATGATGTCGCCTCCCGGTGAACGCACCTCGATTCCGGCGTTGTTGACCAAGACGTCCAGGCCGCCGTCGGCTTCAATGGTGGCCACCGCGGCGGCGACCGACGCATCGTCGGTGACATCGAGTTGCACGAACCGGGCGCCGATCTCGGCTGCGGCCGCCGCGCCCCGCTCGATGTTGCGTGCTCCCAGGTAGACGGTGTGGCCCGCGGCGGTCAGGCGGCGGGCGGTCTCGTGGCCGAGGCCTTTGTTGGCCCCGGTGATTAAGGTTGTCGTCATGGGGCACAGCTTCCCTCCGGGATGATGCGATCGGCCAGTGGTTTACGACGCGGTCCGCGATGCGGCTCGACCAGGGCGCCGAGGCCCATCGTGCGATCGCTTCACTGGTCTCGGACCGCTCCGCCCGTCGGCCGACCCGCCGCAAGCCGAGCATCGAATTGGTGCTCGACTGGCAGACGGCCTGCTGATCACCTGCCAGCCCGACCCGTCAGGCCGACACGTCCTGAACTCGATCGCGGACCGAGTTGTTGGCCCCCAACGGCGTGCCTCCCGCGCGATCCGTCAAGGGTCGCACGGCCGTGGGCCGCACCTTCTTACTCTTCGCCACAACGGGCCTCTGGCCGAGCGCGGCCCGGCAGGGCTCGATACCTGCACCTACCGCTAGGTGCCCGACTTGCGGATCCGCGCGGCCGCACGAACGCTGGAGCGGAGAGAGAGGGGTGGGGACGTGAACGCTCGCCTGGGCGTTGGAAAGGAGACGGATCATATGTCTGTTCGAAGCATGACGTCAGCACGGCTCACGGATGGCCGCCCGCAAGTGTTCGCGGGGAGCGGCCATGGGCTGTTCACCAGGTGGAAGGTGAGCGAGCTCCCGGACGCTGCTTGGACCAGCTGGCAGCCGTTCGGCTTCGACCACGGCCGTGTGGTGTCGCTCGCCGCCGCCCCGCTCACGGACGAGCGGCCGCAGATATTCGCCGTGTCCGAAACCGGCGAGCTGTGGACCACCTGGAAGGTGACCACCGACCCGAGCGCCGCCTGGGCCGACTGGACGAAGTTCAACGGCCTGCCGGGTTCGGCCCGCAGCGTGGGTGTGGCCACCCTGACGGACGGCCGTCCGCAGATCGTGGTCGGCACCGACAGCGGTTCGGTGTCCTCGTGGAAGGTGAGCACCGACCCCGACGACGCCTGGTCCGACTGGTCCTCCTTCGACGGTCCGCCCGCCTGATCCCGAGGCGCACGGCGTCACCCGACCGAGAGGTTGAAGGCCCCCGCCACGAGGCAGATTCCAGGGGGCGTCGCAAGCGGGGTGCGCTGTGCGGCAGTATGCCCGCTCCTGGACTGCCACCAGACGGCTTTTACCGGCGAGCGGCCAGAGTCTGCCCCTGGGAGCTAGGCGCCGTCCTCATGCGCACATAGAGCGCCGCAGCCGCGAACTGCGCTCGCCGTGGGCGAGCGGTCGGCGCGCGAGCGTAGCGAGCCGAAAGACGCGTAGCCGTAGGCCGCTCCTTCGGCTTCCCTTCCGCAGGGCTCGCCGGGGGACGCAGGCTCCCTTTGCCAGCCTTACCTTGCAGGTCAGAGCGCGCTATCTTCCCCGCTACCGGGGTAAAGGGCCCTCTACCGAGAGCTTCTGCCCGCACTTCGGGGCCCTGGCTGGGCCGGCGGAGGGCGGCCAAGGTTGCGTCCAAGGAAGTGGTGTACGGGTTCGACCTGATCCGGGGGTTTGCCCGGGCATCGGGGTGAGGACCGCATAGATGAACGGCCACCGGCTGATCTTCGAGGTGTCGAAGCCCGAAGGAGATGAGCACGATGACCGCTCCAGACAGTGGGCCCCTGCACGCCTTCATCTAGGACAACCTCGCGGCGGCGAGCCCCGATCTGCTTCGCGCAATGGTCAAGCCGTTCGCCGACGCGCCGATGTCCGCCGAGGCCGAAGCCGTCTGCGGCGCCGAATACGGGCAGGTCAGCGACGAATGCGTCAACCATCGCAACGGCTGTCGTTCACGCGAGTGGGACACCCGCGCGGGACCGATCGAACTGGCCATCCCCAAGCTGCGGCAGGGCAGTTACTTCCACCACTGGCTCCTCGAACGCCGTCGCCGGGCCGAGCAGGCTCTCGTCTCGGTGGTCGCAACCGCCAGCCTGCTGGGTGTCTCCACCCGCCGGGTCGAGAAGCTCGCCGAGTCCCTCGGAGTGACCCAGCTGTCGAAGTCCCAGATCAGCGCGACGCCTCGGCACTGGACGAGCAGGTGGCCGCGTTCCGTAGCTGTCCTCTGGACGCCGGCCGTATGCGTTCGTCTGGGGGGACGCGCTGAACCCGAAGGCCTGCGAGGGCAGGCCGCAACTTCAACGTTTACGCGCTGATCGCGGTCGGCGTGAACGCCGGCGGGCACCGCGAGATCCTCGGCATCGACGTCGCCACCTGCGAGGACGGCGCCGGCTGGCTCGCCTTCCTGCGCTTGCTCATCACCCCCGGCCTGACCGGCGTCCAGCTCGTCATGACAGCGAGCCGCCGCCGGAGACTGGGCCACCTACGCAGCCGAGTTCAGCCAACGACCGGTCAGGACAGGTCAGTACCCAGCATTGAATACATGAACATGTCCCGGCGCTCCTCGCCCACCTGCTGCCAACTGCGGAGCAGGCCCTCACGCCGGAAACCGACGCGCTCAGCCGTTCGTACTGAGGCGGTGTTCCACGGCTCGACATACAGCTGCAGACGGGGAATCTGCAGGTCACCGAAGGCCCAGCGAACAACCGCGGAAAGGGCTTCCGCGGCAACCCCTTGGCCACGAGCCGCCCCGGCCAGCCAGTACCCCAGCGATGCTCGTCCCTCGCCCCGGTCCTTCAGCCAGAGTCCGACCATTCCGAGCGGGCACCCGTCCTCGATCCGCACGATGACAAATGGGTACCCGCTGCCAGCAGACGCGCGCTCCCACTGCCGTCGGACGAAGGCTTCGCCCGCCTCCTGCGAGAACAACGCGGGAACGGTCGTGATCAACGGGATGTAGTCATCGCTCGATGCCTCCCGCACGAGAGGCAGATCGCCGAGTTCCCAAGGACGGAGCAGGAACCTGTCGCCCGCAGCCAAGCGCGGAACCTCCAACGGCTGAACCATGATCGCATCCTGCCGCGATCACTGCCGGGACGCACCCCATTTCACAGCCGCGATCAGGGGTATTCGGGCACTTCCAATACCCGACTCCACCATTAGCGGTCTGTCCAGCCGAGACGATCGAGGCCCACCGAGCGTTCATTGCCCGCCGCCGAGCCTCGCGTCCCGGCGAGGAGTACCGAACCCCGACTGAGGAGGTGTGGGACACGTTCCTCGCCCATTTCGACAAGCGGAAGGTGTCCATCGGCACCTGCGCTGGCGCCTTCGGAACCCCTTGTATCCAGGAGCACGCTTGTGCCAGATGCTCATTCCTTCGACCGGATCGGGCTCAAAGGGCACGGCTGGCCAACATCCGCGACAACCTGATCGCCCGCATCTCGGAGGCTGAACGGGAAGGCTGGCTCGGCGAAGTCGGGGGACTGCGGGTCAGCCTCGCCGGGGCCGAGGAAGAACTTGCCCAGATCGACCACCGCCGAGACAGCCACACCGTCGTCGACTTCGGTATGCCCACTCTGCGCAAGGCAGCCGTCGGCCCAACGTCTCAATGACTCCGTCGAATCGAGCTCAGGGAGCGTCAGTTCGCCCAGGACCGGCCGTGACCCGCACGGGGCAGCGCTGCCCGAGTCCATTGGACAAGGCGGTCAAGAACCGCCAACACGACTTCTTGGCGCTGAGACGGAAGAAAGGGCCACGTCAGCCATGCCGGCGCGGACAGCAAAACGACCGCCAGGAGAGGCAGCAGGGACAAGGCGACGAGAAACGAGCGCGACAGCCACACGGGCATGCGTCAACCTCCAGGACTCTCCCCGGAAAGGGGACCATGCTGGATGGCGACGCAAACTGGGCACCCCAGGCGCATGAGCGCATGGAATCTCCGGCCAGAGCCGACATCCAGAGACTGCCGGGACCATACCCACAACTTCCGTTCCACAACCGCAAGTTCAGAGAAACCTGTGTTCGCTGCCTGATGCTCGGGCCCGGCCCCACCCAGCGCGACCGGCTCGTCGAGATCCGAGACAACCTTCTCGCCCGGATCGCCGAGGCCGAGGGGGAAGGAGTGCGCCGGATCGTCACCAACGTCCTGCTCAGCACTCACCGCCGACACCAGCACACCCGCTCCTGTCAGTGAACACAAGCCCACTCATGAGATAGATCTGGAAGACTCCTGCGCGGCACGATCTGACGTCAGCGTAGGGAAACCCGAGGGGCAGGGGGAGCCGCCGTGGAACCGATCGTCATCGTCCTGACCATTCTGGTGGTGTTTGTCTTCATAGTCCTGGTCAAGGCGATCCATGTCGTTCCGGAGGGCAGCGCCGCAATCGTGGAGCGCTTCGGGCGCTACACCCGCACTCTCAGTGCCGGCCTGAACATGGTCGTCCCGCTCATCGACACCATCCGCTTCCGATTCGACCTGCGTGAACAGGTCCTGACGATTTCGCCGCAACAGGTGATCACGCAGGACAACCTGGTCATTGATATCGACACTGGCATCTCCTACCAGGTGACCGACGCGAGGGCCGCCACCTACGAAATTGCAAACTTCATCCAGGCGATCGAGGAACTCACAGTCACCACGTTGCGCAGCATCGTCGCCGGCATGGACCTGGAACGGGCCCTGACCTCCCGCGGGGAGATCACCGCGACCCTGCGCGGCGTGCTTGACGAGACCACCGCACGCTGGGGCATCCGCGTCCACCGCGTCGAGTTCAAGTCGATCACACCGCCCACCTCGATCCGGGATTCGATGGAGAAGCAGAAGCGCGCCGACTGGGACAAGCGTGCCGCCGCCCTAGTCGGCGGGAGCGGAGCGACGCGGAGCGCACCGAAGTCGCCCGTCCAGACCGGCTCCGCCCCCGGACACCAGCCGCTGCGGCAGGACGACCCTCGCCGTATCGGCCGCTACCACCTGACGGCTCTGCTGGGCCAAGGGGGGATGGGCACGGTCTATCTCGGCCGGTCTCCAGGGCAGCGCCTGGTCGCGGTCAAAGTCATCCGGCCGGAATTCGCTGCGGACCCAACGTTCCGGGAACGATTCACCCGTGAGATCGAAGCCGCACGCCTTGTCGGCGGATTCCACACCGCGCCGGTGGTCGACGCCGACTCCCACGGCAACCCGCTCTGGCTGGCCACCGAATACATCCCCGGCCCGTCACTGCACGACGTCCTCAGGCAACAGGGCGCTCTTCCCACAAGAACCCTGCATACCCTCGCCGTCGGCGTCGCCGAAGCGCTCGAACGCATCCATGCCTGCGGCATCATCCACCGTGACCTCAAACCAAGCAACATCATTATCTCCAGCTCAGGTCCCCGCATCATCGACTTCGGCATCGCCCGAGCCCTCGACAGCACCGCACTCACCCGTACCAACTACGTCGTCGGCACACCAGGGTTTCTCGCTCCGGAACAGCTCACCGGCACACCGATCACGCATGCCACGGACATCTACGCCTTTGGCATGGTGCTGTGCCACGCCGCGGGAGCCATGCCGCTCACGGACGGTGAATCCCTAGAGGACGCCCTCAGCCTGTTGCCATCTCGATTCGTCGGCATTGTCACCCGGTGCCTCGACCATGACCCCAACGGTCGCCCGACGCCCACCGAGGTACTCGAACAGCTCTCCCAGAACGACTCATCGTCCGAGGACTGGCTGCCGCCTCCCGTTCGCACGATGGTCGACGTATACAACGCCCCCAATGCCTCAGCATCTTGAGCCCAGTATCCGGCGCGACTTCTGCAGTTCAGAGAAGATGTTCTGGTAGCGGTTGCGCTTGTACTCGACATTGCCGACCGCAGGAGCTCGTGGACCGACTCTGAACTGCGACGATTCATAGACTGCATGTCTGTGATGGTGGGTTGGGACCGTTGCTGTAGCTCATCCGTGTGGTCATGCGGTGGAGCCCCGGACGCCTGTCGGCGCTACCGACGAAATGCGGCGCGTCGAGAATCAACGTTGGTGTGGCCAAATACGCCCACCCCTCGGCGGAGGCTCTGATGGCCTGGCATGCCAAGGCCGATCCCGCCGCCCGCCGTCGCCGCTGAACCTCTGGTCAGCGCGGGACCGGGGCAAACTGGGCCGATGCAGTGAGGGTCAGCGGGTCCACATCAATGTGGAGTTCGTCAATCGAACTCAAGGGAATCGTTTCGCGATCGCCGCCGTGATCGCATCCGGTGCGTGTTCCTGAATGAAATGCCGCGCGTGTGGCAGCTCCACTATGTCCAGATCGGTGAAGGCGGCACGCATTCGCGGGATACAGGCGTTCGAACGGAACACCATGTCCCGCATTCCCCACACCAACAGGGTCGGCTTGTCGCCGAGCTGGGCGGGCACGTCTCGGGCAAGTTGGTCCAGCAGCGGGCGCGCGGCACGAATTTCCTTGGGCATCATGGCGAGTCCGCGGCGGGCTTCCGCGGTGGGCTGCACCGCGCGGTACTGGTCGGCCTCGGCCGCGGTGAGCTTGCGCCCCAGTTCTCCGAGCAGGACGCGCTCAACGAGGAAATTCTGCTCGAGTATCCGCCGCTGCATCGGACGGCTACCCATGATCACGCTGAAAGCCCGATTCGCCATCGCTTCGATCGGCCAGAACACGGTGTTGCCCAGCACGATCCCCCTCACCCGGTCCGTGCGCGCGGTGACCGCGCCCAGGCCGATGGGCCCGCCCCAATCGTGTCCCATCAGAACGAAGCCGTCGAGCTGCAGGTGATCGATCAGCTCGCCGAGGACCGCGGTGTGCTCGGCGATGGTGTATCCGAAACCAGCAGGGCGTTCGGACAATCCGAAACCCAGGTAGTCGACGGCGACACACCGGTACCGGTCGCACAGGTCCTTCACGATGTGGCGGTAGAGGAAACTCCACGCCGGAGCGCCGTGACAGAACAGGATCGTTGGTCCGGTCCCCTCGTCGATGTAGTGAACGCGGCCGACGGACGAGTCGAACCAACGCGACTCGAAAGGGTACAGACTCCTGTCGGGAACGAAGTCGATCAGCATGGGGCCCTCCCTCCGATGCCAGGCTACATGTGGTGCCCCGTCACCTTCTTCGTGGCCTCGAACTCAGGTCTCCCAACTTCCGGGCCCAGCATGACTTTTGCCCCCTGTCGGCCATGACCTGGGGGGCCTTCGTCGATGATGGGTCGGATGGGCTGTCGTACGGTCCAGAGGATCCAGCAGCCCTGGGTATGGCCAGGGGGCGGTTGCCTTCCATAGTTCCTGTGACACCTGGCCGCCCGGGGCCGCACGACGACTCGACCACCGATGAGGAGCTGCGAGCCCATGCGGTTACGGATCCGCGTGATCACGGTGATTCTCGAGGCTCTGCAATCACGAAGGACGGCCGTGCCCGCTCTGCCGTCTTGCCCGCTCGAACCCGTAGGGGACCAGTTCGCTGCGCTCCTGCCCGCACGGCAGGCGTTCGTTGCGGACCGCACACTGGGCTGTCACCGCCGCCGGACGGCAGACCGGACGGTCTTCAGGCACGTCGTGCTTGCGCCGGTGCGGGCTCCGGCTGCGAGCGAACGACTACGGCAAGCTACGTCGTTGCAGCGAGAGGCGTGGCAGGGTCGTGGACTTCTACCTCCACCTCGCCGCCGTACTCGTCACGCTCCGTGTGCTCATTCGATGCGTGACCAAGCGCTAACGATGTGGGGCTCCCCCCGCAGACTCAAGTGATCCATTTACGGCCGGTCGCCCTTGGCCAGCGCCTGGGCCGGTCACCGAGCCGTCCGAGCGCTGAACCCGCTATGTGCGGGGCGTGGAACTCGGAGCTCAGGCACGTTCTTCGTCGTGAAGCGAGGGGGCGTAGGAGATGCCGACGATCAAGCCATCGTCCGTGAGTAGCCGGGTCACTGTCTGTCCCCACGGCTCGGTACGGGCTGGGTGCAGCAGGTCGAAGCCCGCGCGCTCCAGTTCGCCACCAGCCGCTGCGACAGCGTCTGCGTCCTCGACCTCGAACTCGATCGATGCCTGGGGGACCGTCCGGTCGGCGGGCCACGACGGCGTGCCGAAGCACGCCTCGGCTGCCTGCGAGAGCGGCCACATGCCGAAGTGCTTGCTGCCCGGGATGCTCCCGCTGGAGTAGTAGCCGTCGTCTTCGCCCTCCAGCGGGAGGCCAAGGGTGTCAATGAAGAGTCTGCGGCTCTGCGGCGGGTCAGCGACGACGACCGCCGTACTCGCGATGAAGAGAACGTTCATGTGACGCAGACTATGGGCCGCAGTTCCCGGGAGGCGGAAACATCAGCAGCTTGGACGTGTCCTGGCCCTACAGCAGTTTCACTGCCCTTCTGGCCTACAAGAGTCACCCTATTGCCGGTTGGTCTAAAGAGATGGACAAGGCCCAAGAGTGGATCGGTCGCACAATCGCAGAAATGGCGGACGGATCCATCGTTGGTGGTGATGTCGGGCTGTCGCGCCTGAGGAGGACTCATGCCGGACTTCGTGATCGACACGGAAGACACGGAAGACACGGAAGACACGGAACAACGCGAACGAGCGTACCGCGAGCGAGGCACCTCGCGCCCGATCACCCTGATCGGAAACCCGGTACCGCATCGAGAAATCAAGGACGTCATTGCCTTCGATGAGAACCTGGCCCGTCTCATCAATGACCTGTTCGCCAGCATGCGCACAGCCCATAGTGGGTCTTGCTGCCAGCCAGATTGGCGTCGATGCCAAGGTCTTTGTCTACGACTGCATGGACGACGAGGGCGTGCGCCACGTTGGCTGCGTCGTGAGCCCGGTCTTGGAAGACCTGCCGGCCGAGCAACAAGCCCTCAACAACTCCAGCGACACCTGCACGTCAGTGCCGAGCGCGGTTGCTCCCTTATGGTCGGCATCGACCGTGGCCAGCTGCGACCGGTTACCGGGGACAGCGACCAGACGCAGGCCGTCAAGATCGTGGCACGCGCTCATCAGACCCGGATCTGGGAACGCACACGTATCTTTCAGCGGCTCCGCAACGCTCTGCGTGAGTGCTTCCCCGCCGCGCTTGCCGCCTGCGCAGACGTGGAGCTGACCGGCGCGGACGGACTGGAAGTCCTGATCAAGGCACCAACTCTACGCGTGGCGGCGAAGCTAACGCGTTGCCAGATCGCCGCGGTCCTGGCCCGTGCTCGGCGTCGCGGCCGGGACGCGAAGGCCGCCGCGATCCAGGGCGCCACGCGAGAAGCACCCCGACCTACGCCTCCTGGGCCAACCCCATCTCGGCGCACTTCATCTGCGGCAATTCACCCTGGCGAACTCCCGCCATCGCAGCCACCCCGAGCAGCCGCAGGCCCTGCACCGCTACCTGCGCTGGCGCAATGCCAACGCCCGCCACCCCGAAGTGCTCGCTACCGAGTGCAGGGAACGCGCCCGTATCCGCAGCGACAAGGGCATTCGCTGGGGCGGACGACCACTCAAAACCGCATGATGAAGCGGTATCGGGCTGTAGCGCCCTCAATGCGTCTGCTGGTGTCCGCGGGCAAGGAATTCCCGCACGATCGCATTGAACGCATGGGGTGCCGCCATGGGCAGAAGATGCCCGACATGCGGAACCACGAACAGCTGGGCTCCTGGGATGGCCGCTGCGGTCCGTCGGACGTTCGGCAGGCTGGTGCGATCCCGCTGCCCGCACAGCACAAGCGTGGGCGCGGCGATCTGCGTAAGCGCGCCGGAGAGGTCGCTCGTTTCGAGACTATCCAGCATGCCGATCCATCCTGCGCGATCGGGAAGGTCGGAGATCGCGCGGACCAGCCAGCCGGGGCGATGCCGTTCGAGTCGAAGCCGACGCGATGACGTCTTGCCGGGTGCTATCTCAGGACCGCCGGACAGAACCAACCGGGCAACGAGATCCGGGTTCTCCGCTGCGAGATCCTCACTTCGCCCCAGCACTCATGTGCGCGGTCCGCAGACAACGGCTGTTCATGCCGGGCGACGGATCCGCTCTCATCGACAGCACGCACGTACGAACAGCCGCGCTGCACACCTGCTGGCCCTCGACCGCCTCCACGCGGGCCACCAGGTCGGAGGCCGGGCCTACTTCATTGCGCAGGACGAGCCGCTTCCGGTTGCCGGCCTGGCGCTGCGGCTCCTGGCCGCCGCCGGCGTGACGGTCCGCTGGCAGGCGTTGCCGCGCCTGCTCGTCCACGCGGCCGCCGCGGCCCAGGAGGCCAGCGCCAGACTGTCCCGCTCCGCCAGCACGCACGCACTGAGCCGCTTCCTGGCGGCCGAACTCACCGCCCCGCACTGGTACGACCTCACCGCCGCCCGCGTAGACGTCGGCTTCGTCCCGCCGGTGACGATGGCACAAGGCTTCACGGAGCTGGCGCGAGCCGCCAGTGTGCCGCAGGCGGCGGCGTTCCTTCGAACGTCCCGGGCTCGGTGACTCCCGGGCGCCGCACCGGCCCCCAGCGACTACCGGGTCCGGCCCCGGCGACGGTGCGGAGGTCGGGCGGCGTCCTGTGGTCGGCCGGCGACAACGGGCTGGCTACCGCGCACACGGGTGGAGACGCTGGTGTTCATCAAGGCTCCTGGAATCGGGGGTCGAGCGAGCGGAACGTGCCGGAATGGAAGACGAGGGGATCCACGGCCTCGTCGGCGTGCAGGTCGTGGACACGGAGGACGACGATGTCGTGGTCCCCGGCGCGGACCTCGTTGTCGACCGAACACTCGAGCCAGGCGCCGGCACCGTCCAGCAGCACCGCGCCATCCGGTGTGGTCCGCCACGCGACGCCGGTGAATCGCTCGTCACTCGGGCCGGCGAGCCGCCGGCAGATCGACCTGTGTTCCGAGCTGAGCACGCTGATGCCCAGGGACTCGGCGCGGCGCAGCACCGGCCAGGTACTCGAGGTGTGCGCCATGCACACGGAGACGAGCGGTGGCGCGAGTGACACCGTCGTGAACGAGCTGGCCACCAGCCCGACCGGTGTCCCGTCGATCAGGGCGGCGACCGCCGTGACGCCGGTGGGGAACGCGCCGTACACGGCGCGCAGGGATGTCGTGTCGTTCAGCACTGCGGTCATGCCGGAGCCTCCGTCGGGGACGCGGCCGACAGCAACCGCGCTGGAATCTGCTGGCGGGCGATGTCAGGCCAGTTGCTGAGCGCGGACCCGGTCGGGTCCGAGTCGAGCAGGAACAGCCCGCGGGTCGGAACGGAGGCGCCGAGTTCGGCCAGCACCGGCTTGAGGAACACCTCGGGCGCCAGGCTGTGTCGCCAGTCCCCACCGAGGAAGAGCGGGACCGCCGTGGCATCGGTGAGCGACCCGGCGCCGAACCGGTCGAGGAACAGCTTGAGCGGCCCGGTACAGGTGCCCTGGTAGGTGGGTGTCGCCACCACGGCCAGATCGGACTCGGCGACCGTGTGCGCCGCCTCGGCGACGCGTGCGTCACCGAGGTCGAGGAGTGCCCCGCCGAACTCGACCAGGTCGAATTCATCGTCGGCACCGCGCCCGGTGAGCGACCGCACCACGGTGCGCGCGGCCTGCAGTGACCGCGACGTCGGCTTCGGGTTGCCGCCGTGCCACCGGTGCCTGCGGTGCTCCCCGTGTCCCCGCCCTTGCCCCCGTCGGACGTGCCCGGTGCCTTGCTCGCCGTGGTGGCAATGGC
>NZ_JBFAET010000212.1:0-14778 GCF_040642095.1 Streptomyces sp. NPDC020362 | reverse complement strand
CTGAACATGGCTGAGGGCCACCACCTGCGGCGTTCGCAGGTGGTGGCCCTCAGCCATGTCGTCCGACGTCGTGACGCCCGGCGGTCATGGCACACGTCGAAGAAGCGACGACCTGCCTCGGTCACCTCGGGTGATCGACGGCACCGTTGCTCTGACCAGCGCGGACGCCATCGTTGTTTGTCGTCATTGGTCGTTGTCGGCCCCCCTGGGACGGCCCACGGACGGGCCCCGCTCGAATGGCCGAGGGCCTCGCCCCTGGGTGAGGCCTCAAGCTGGCAGGACGGAGCCGGCGGATTTACAGCATCGGTCCGCTGCGATCCGGCCGTCCGGCTGGGTTCTGTCGTGCCGATCAAGGTCGCGGATGCGGTACCCGCCACGTGACTTTGCCATGCAGCGGCGAATACCAGCTGGTCAGCGTCCCGTCTGCCAGGCAGGATCCCCTTCATGGGCACGGACATCCATGGATTCACCTCGCCAAGCGGCACGGGGCCGAGAATGTCCGCCTGGTGGTCCGGTTCGACAACTGATGCCCCTCCGGGGCTCTCATGCACGAAGCCGGCCGTGATGATCTCCACCGGTCGCCGGCCGCAGACAACAGTGCGTCGGGGGCCGGGGGCGAAGCTCCCGGTGCGGACCTTGGGAATGCCCAGGTCCAGATCGCCGGCCTGGGCCGTGAGCACCTCCACGCGGTGCCCGTTGCGCCAGATCTGCTACACCACTCCAGCAGACGCCCTCCGCCTGGCCGGGAAGGGGAGGCATCCGGTATGCCTCACCTTCACGGACGTATTTCAGCGACGACGAAGGAAGACGAACAACACGCCGGGGCCGTCCGCCGGAGGGGAGAAGGCACCGGCCGCGCGAAGGGAGAGGAAGGGCGGTTGCACACCGCGCGGCAACGGCTTTGGATGCCCTGTGCTCAACGGCACCGCCACGGGCGCACCGGCTGCGGTGTCGTCGCCCTGGGCAATGCCATACGCCTGTCCGTCGTCGTCGGCAGACAGCAGCAGGATCCGGCGACTGGTCTCGCTTCCCGCGAAGCAGTAGCCCTTGCCCGATGTGAGGTCGAACGCGAGCGATCCGGCCAGCAGGTAACGGCCGTTCAGCGACAACGCGCTGGGGGTGTCCCACTCCGGCAGATCGCTTGGCGAGCACCGTGTCGAAGCCTCGACCCTGCCGGTCTCGGCGTTGTGCACGGCCCATATGTCGTCCCCGTTGTCCGCAGCGGCCCAGGACGCGATGAGATGGCCGGAGACGGCGAAGTGGGCTGTGCTCTTGTACTGCTCATAGTCGTGAGTCGAGGCACCGTGCGGAACGACCCGGCTGGAGTTCCAGACACCAGGAACACCGAACCCGCCGACGGAGTTGGCCAGCACCGGCCCGCGCGCGGTCAGCGCCTTGACCTCACTGGTGACGCAAGCGATCGCCCCGCACGTGGGCTCGCCGAGTTTTGTGGTGTCGGGGTAGTGCTTCAGGTGCCCGGTCCGCATGTCGACGGAGACGGACTCGTCGCCACTGTCCGTGGTGACCAGCAGCCCCGCTCCGCCGTCGCGCGCCCGCGCCACGCCCGAGTATCTGTCGACCGGCACCTGCACCACATGTGCGGGGGCGGCAGAGGCGCCGGAGGTGTCGACGGGGTAGATGTCGACCTCGACCACTTCCCGGGGCTTGGAGAGCGCGTCGCCCTTGTCCGTGCCCTGTGCCCAGACGGCCAAGTACTCGCGGCCGCCCTGCCTGACGGCCTCCACACCTGGGGTCTCCGCGACGGCTTTGCCCGTTGTCTCCTGCGCCTTCGGCGGATGCCAGGGCTTGCTGCCGAACCGCAGCGCACCCGTTGCCTCGTCGCGGGCCTCCAGGATGTACGAGCTCCCCTGCTTCTTGAGGAGCGCGACGACCCCGGCCCCCGACGCTGCGGCATAGGGCCGGCCGGTGGCATCCTCCGGGACCCACGGGAGAGCCTCCTGCCAGCCCTTGGTGCTGTCGAACGCCCGCGGGACCGGAACCTTCACCTTCAACGCCTGCTGACTCCCGCCGGGACCCGTCACCTCCGGGCCTGCGCCCTCGCCTCCGCCACCGGACCCGCCGCAAGCCACAAGTGCCAACAACCCCAAGGCCGTTGCTGCAGCCGACGATGCCCTTGTGTATCTCACGAACGACCAGCCTCTCAGTCACACGGCAGGGCCCGGTCGATCGACTGTTGCCCCCGTAATGTCCCTACGAGGCGGGGACTTTACCGAAGTCCGTGATCCAAACGATCGCGTGACCGTGCCGGGCTGGACGAGTGTGGATTGTCATCACCCGTGCCGCACAAGGCGATTGGCGCGCCCTCACCCACCGAACGGTAAGTGCGGGGCCCGGTAGTGCGACCTGGCTGGCAAAGAGCATGCCCGGCGCTTCGACCGGAAGACCGACGCAGAGCGCCGGCTGGACGAAGTGACGGCTGCCCTGGTGACCGGTAGCCACGTCGATCTATTCGTGGGCGAGCTGAAGCGGCTGCTCGATGGCCGTGAGGACGGCTGGGTCGTGTCGGCGACAACGGCGCGCAGCTGGGGCCGTGGAAGATCGATCAAATGAATTGCGGACCCTCTGCGGACCGGCAGAGGGTCCGCAACGCGAACCGTGGGGTCAGACCCTGGTCAGGGCCTACACGTCGAAGTACAGCTCGAACTCGTGCGGGTGCGGGCGCAGCTGCAGCGGGGCGATCTCGTTCGTGCGCTTGAAGTCGATCCACGTCTCGATCAGGTCCGGCGTGAACACGTCGCCCTGGAGGAGGAACTCGTGGTCGGCCTCCAGGGAGTCGAGCACGGCCGGGAGGGAGGTCGGGACCTGGGCCACGTTGGCGTGCTCCTCGGGAGCCAGCTCGTAGAGGTCCTTGTCGATCGGCTCGGCCGGCTCGATCTTGTTCTTGATGCCGTCCAGGCCCGCGAGGAGCAGGGCGGAGAAGGCCAGGTACGGGTTGCCGGAGGAGTCCGGCGCGCGGAACTCGACGCGCTTGGCCTTCGGGTTCGAGCCGGTGATCGGGATACGCATGGCCGCGGAGCGGTTGCGCTGCGAGTACACCAGGTTGATCGGCGCCTCGAAGCCCGGCACCAGACGGTGGTAGGAGTTCACCGTCGGGTTGGTGAAGGCCAGCAGCGACGGGGCGTGCTTGAGGATGCCGCCGATGTAGTAGCGGGCGGTGTCCGAGAGGCCCGCGTAGCCGGCCTCGTCGTAGAACAGCGGGTCGCCGTTGCTCCACAGCGACTGGTGCACGTGCATGCCCGAGCCGTTGTCGCCGAAGATCGGCTTCGGCATGAAGGTCGCGGTCTTGCCGTTGCGCCAGGCCACGTTCTTCACGATGTACTTGAAGAGCTGGAGGTCGTCGGCCGCGGCGAGCAGCGTGTTGAACTTGTAGTTGATCTCGGCCTGGCCGGCGGTGCCGACCTCATGGTGCTGGCGCTCGACCTTCAGGCCCTGCTTGTCCAGCTCCAGGGAGATCTCGGCGCGCAGGTCGGCGAAGTGGTCGACCGGCGGGACCGGGAAGTAGCCACCCTTGTAGCGGACCTTGTAACCACGGTTGTTCTCCAGGGCGCCGGTGTTCCAGGCGCCGGCCTCGGAGTCGATGTGGTAGAAGGACTCGTTCGCGCCCGTCGCGAAGCGGACCGAGTCGAAGACGTAGAACTCGGCCTCGGGACCGAAGTACGCGGTGTCCGCGATGCCGGTGGAGGCGAGGTAGGCCTCGGCCTTCTTCGCCACGTTGCGCGGGTCACGGGAGTACTGCTCGCCCGTGATCGGGTCGTGGATGAAGAAGTTGATGTTGAGGGTCTTGTCGCGGCGGAACGGGTCGACCCGGGCGGTCGACAGGTCCGCGCGCAGCGCCATGTCGGACTCGTGAATGGCCTGGAAGCCACGGATCGACGATCCGTCGAAGGCGAGCTCCTCGTCCGGGTCGAACGCCTCGACGGGCACCGTGAAGTGCTGCATGACGCCCGGCAGGTCGCAGAAGCGGACGTCGATGAACTTGACGTCCTCGTCCGCGATGAACTTCTTGGCCTCGTCGGCGTTCTGGAACATCCAGCTCCTCCTACTCCCGACCGTCCTCGCCGGGGCGGTAGATCGTTCGTGCGGCCAGTGCGGTGGCACACGCTGGTCTCGACCCTAGGGACGGGTGATTTCTCGGGCGTGACCCGTTTGTTTCGCAGAAGTTAACCGGCCACGGTTCCACCGTAGCCCCGACACACCCCTCCGCGCCGCACCCGGATCCGGGCGCAGTACCGTGGTCGGGTGGACAACAGGCAAGCAATCGGATCGTGGCTGTCCGGGCCGCGCGCGGCCATGGAAGACGCCGGAGCCGACTTCGGATACCGGGGCGAGCAGCTCGGGCTCCCGGAGGAGGGACCGAACTCGATCGCCCGGCCCGGCAGGCGGCTCGGGGCGCTCGCCGTGGACTGGGGCCTGTGCGTGTTGATCGCATACGGCCTGATCACGCACGGCAACAGCCCCGCCACCAGCAACTGGGCGCTGCTCATCTTCTTCGTGATGAGCGCCCTGACGGTCGGCACGGTGGGCTTCACCCCGGGCAAGCGCCTGTTCGGCATCCGGGTCGTGGCCCTGCAGACCGGCACCGTGAACCCGCTGCGTTCCCTGCTGCGCACGGTCCTGCTGTGCCTCGCGATCCCCGCGCTGGTCTGGGACCGGGACGGCCGCGGCCTGCACGACCGGATCGCGAAGACCGTCGAGGTGCGGGTCTGATCTCCCGCTCTCCAACACCGACACGGGCCGGCCCCGGAACTCTCGGAGTTCCGGGGCCGGCCCGTGTGAGAAGGAAAGCGGTGGAGGTCAGCGCGCCTTCGGGCCGCCCTTCGGCATCCGCATGCCCTTGGGCATCGGACCCTTCGGCAGCGGCATGTTGCTCATCAGGTCGCCCATGGCGCGCAGCCGGTCGTTGGTGGTGGTCACCTGGGGGCCGGTGAGCACGCGCGGGAACTTCAGCATGGTCGTGCGCAGCTTCTTCAGCTCGACCTGGCCCTCGCCGGTGCCGACGATCACGTCGTGCACGGGCACGTCCGCCACGATGCGGTTCATCTTTTTCTTCTCGGCGGCCAGCAGGCTCTTCACCCGGTTCGGGTTGCCCTCCGCGACCAGCACGATGCCGGCCTTGCCGACGGCCCGGTGCACCACGTCCTGGCTGCGGTTCATCGCCACCGCGGGAGTCGTCGTCCAGCCCCGGCCGATGTTGTCCAGAACGGCCGCTGCGGCGCCCGGCTGGCCCTCCATCTGCCCGAAGGCGGCCCGCTCGGCCCGGCGCCCGAACACGATCGCCATCGCGAGAAGGCCCAGAAACAGGCCCAGGATGCCGAGATAGACCGGGTGGCCGATCAGGAAGCCGATCGCGAGGAACACACCGAGGGTGCCGATGCCGACGGCCCCGAGGACAAGACCGATCTTCTTGTCGGCCTTGCGGGTCATCTTGTACGTGAGGGCGATCTGCTTCAGTCGCCCTGCGTTCGCGGCGTCCGCCGCGGTTTCCTTCCTCGCCATGCCACGAAGTCTACGTGGCCCCGGGAGTGCCCACGACGGCAGTGCCCGGCGGGGGGGAGGAGGTCAGGGGCGGGTGGCGGCCTGCTCCAGGACGCGCTGCGCCTCGACCCTGTCCTTGGCACGGCGGCGGTCCTCCAGCACGGAGGTCCAGGCATTGCGGCGGGCAGTGCGCTGGCCACCGCTCATGAGCAGGGATTCCACGGCGCGGAGCGCGTCGGTGAAGGACGGGATGGCGGTGGCGCGTACGGGCGCGGCCTGCATGGTCGAGGTCCCCCCTCGGTCCGGGTGTACGGGGTGTGATACCAGAGTCACTGATTGGTGTTACCAGGGCGTGACCGACCGGTCAAACACCAATGAAGCCTTGATACAGAGCACCGAAACACTGACGCGGCCCTGATGGTCGTCCTCATCAGCGAGGACGGTCAGGACCGCGTCGACTCGGCCATTACTGGCCGGTAATTACTTGTGCGTGAATTCACACGCGCCGTTCACACCGCCTGGGCGGCGATGTGCGGACCACCCTGCTGCGGAGCGGCCGACCGACGCTGCTCGATCGCCATCCGGTACAGGCGCCCGGCGCGGTACGAGGACCGCACCAGCGGGCCGGACATCACACCGGAGAAGCCGATCTGCTCGGCCTCCTCCTGCAGCTCCACGAACTCCTGCGGCTTGACCCAGCGCTCCACGGGGTGGTGGCGCACGGAGGGGCGCAGGTACTGGGTGATGGTGACCAGCTCGCAGCCCGCGTCGTGCAGCTGCCCGAGCGCCTCGCTGATCTCCTCGCGGGTCTCGCCCATGCCGAGGATCAGGTTGGACTTGGTGACCAGGCCGTAGTCGCGGGCCTCGGTGATGACCTTCAGCGAGCGCTCGTAGCGGAAGCCGGGGCGGATCCGCTTGAAGATCCGGGGCACCGTCTCGACGTTGTGCGCGAAGACCTCGGGGCGGGAGGAGAACACCTCGGCGAGCTGCTCGGGGACCGCGTTGAAGTCGGGAGCCAGCAGCTCCACCTTCGTGCGGCCGCCCTCGCGCCCGGCCGTCTGCTCGTGGATCTGGCGCACGGTCTCGGCGTACAGCCAGGCGCCGCCGTCCTCCAGGTCGTCGCGGGCGACGCCGGTGATGGTGGCGTAGTTCAGGTCCATCGTGACCACGGACTCGCCGACCCGGCGAGGCTCGTCGCGGTCCAGGGCCTCGGGCTTGCCGGTGTCGATCTGGCAGAAGTCGCAGCGCCGGGTGCACTGGTCGCCGCCGATGAGGAAGGTCGCCTCGCGGTCCTCCCAGCACTCGTAGATGTTCGGGCAGCCGGCTTCCTGGCAGACCGTGTGCAGGCCCTCGCTCTTCACGAGGTTCTGCATCTTCGTGTACTCGGGACCCATTTTCGCCCGGGTCTTGATCCACTCGGGCTTGCGCTCGATGGGGGTCTGGCTGTTGCGGACCTCCAGGCGCAGCATCTTGCGTCCGTCGGGTGCGACTGCGGACACGACCGGCTCCCTAGCGATTGATTCTTCGGCGTTCTTCAGGGTACGCCCGTTGATTTGTTGGTCGGCGTCGGTGCTGGCCTTGCCGGGGGCTGCCGCCCCCGGACCCCCGCCTTCGGCCTTCGGCCTCGTCCTCGAACGCCGGACGGGCTGTTTTTATGCCGGTGTCTTCTCGATCACCCGCGGCTTCGGCTCCGCGTTCTCCAGCACGTCCCTCAGGTGCCGCTCGATCACCGGCAGCACCTCGTCGATGGTGATGTCGCGGCCCAGCTCGCCCGCGAGGGAGGCCACCCCCGCGTCGCGGATGCCGCACGGGATGATCCGGTCGAACCAGCGGTTGTCCGGGTTCACGTTGAAGGAGAAGCCGTGCATCGTGACGCCCTTGGCGACGCGGATGCCGATCGCGGCGATCTTGCGGTCCTCGCGGCGCTGCCCGGCGTTGGAGGGAGCGTACTCCGGGCCGTTGAGGCGGGGGTCGAACTCCTCGTCGTTCAGCCGCGGGTCGAAGTCGAGGGAGAGCCCGCCGAGCGCCGGCCGCTGCTCGATCGGGTCGCCGAGCACCCACACGCCGCTGCGGCCCTCGACCCGGGTGGTCTCCACGCCGAACTCGGCGCAGGTGCGGATGAGCGCGTCCTCGAGACGGCGCACATGGGCGACGACGTCCACCGGGCGGGGCAGCTTCTGGATCGGGTAGCCCACCAGCTGGCCGGGGCCGTGCCAGGTGATCTTGCCGCCGCGGTCCACGTCGATGACCGGGGTGCCGTCCAGCGGACGCTCGCTGTCCTCGGTGCGCCGGCCCGCCGTGTACACCGGGGGGTGCTCCAGGAGGATCACGGTGTCGGGGACCTCGTCGGTGAACCGGGCCGCGTGCACCCGGCGCTGCTCGTCCCACGCCTCCTGGTAATCGACGGCATCCGCACCGAACCCCATGCGGACGAACCGCAACTCACTCACGGCAAGCGCCTCCCTCAGCGAACCGGTGTGTCAGGCCTGTAACGCGCCCACGCCACTGTACGTCCGACCGGCGTACGTCAGCCCAGCGGTCAATACTCACACGATCGGATGAATGCGTGGCGAACTGTGCGATCGCTTGCTCACTCTCCGCTACATTCGCGCCGTCCAAGAGGCCATAAGGGCTGCTCACAGGCAATCCCGGCACTTCAGAGGCCCGGAAGGCAGGAGACCGCACCACAGATGACGGATCGACCCGCGCAGCGCACCCCCAACCGCCAGCTCGCCGCGCTCATCGCAGAGGCGGGGTTCTCCAACGCGGGTCTGGCCCGTCGCGTCGACCAGCTCGGCCTGGAGCACGGACTGGACCTCAGATACGACAAGACGTCCGTCACCCGCTGGCTGCGCGGACAGCAGCCCCGGGGCACGACGCCCGCCCTCATCGCCGAGGTGTTCACACGCCGGCTCGGCCGTCGGCTCACCGCCCAGGACCTCGGCCTGGACGCCTGCGCCCCGGTGTACGCGGGCCTGGAGTTCGCGGCCACCCCGGAGGAGGCCGTCGACATCGTCAGCGGGCTGTGGCGCAAGGACTCCGGCAGCCACGCCGAGCTGCGCAAGATCGCCTTCACCCCCGCGGGGCTCGTCGTGCCCAGCCGGGACTGGCTGATCGGCAAGGCCGACGACAGGGTGGCCCGCGAGCCGGTGCACCGGGTGCCCGCCCAGGTCCGGGTCGGCGCCCCCAAGGACCGCCCGGAGGCCGTACCGGCTTCGCTGCGGCCCCGCGGACACGCCGCCCGCGCCCCCGGGCACAAGGTCACCGGCGGTGACATCGCCGCGCTGCGCTCGGTCGGCGAGCTGTTCCGCACCCTCGACGACGCGTACGGCGGCGGCCACGCCCGGCAGGCCCTGGTGCGCTATCTGGAGCACGAGTGCGAGCCGATGCTGCGCGGCACCTACGACGAGCAGAGCGGCCGCCGGCTGTTCGCCGCGGCCGCGGACCTCACCCGGCTCGCGGGCTGGACCTCCTACGACATCGCCGCGCACGGACTCGCCCAGCGCTACTTCGTGCAGGCCCTGCGCCTGGCCCAGGCGGCGGGCGACCGGGCGTACGGCTCGTACGTGCTGGTCACCATGAGCCGCCAGGCCGTCTACCTCGGGCACGGCAGGGAGGCGGTCCAGCTGGCGCGGGTGGCGCAGCAGGGAGTGGGTACCGGCGCGCCGCCGGTGGTGCAGGCGCTGCTGCACGCCTCCGAGGCCCGCGCGCACGGGGTGCTCGGTGAGGTGCGAGCGTGCACGGGGGCGCTGGTGCGGGCCGAGCGCGCCCTGGAAGCGGCCCGGCCCGGGGACGAGGTGCCGTACTGGGCCCGGTTCTTCGACGAGGCGCAGCTCGCCGACGAGTTCGGGCACTGCCACCGTGACCTGCAGCAGTTCCGGGCAGCCGCCCAGCACGCGGAGCGCTCGCTCCAGCTCCGCGCTCCCTCCTACGCCCGCAGTCGCCTCTTCTGCCGCGTCGTCCTCGCCACCGCCCGGCTCGGCCTCGGCGAACTCGACCAGGCCTGCACACTGGCCGCGGAGGCGGCCGGCCAGGCGGCCGAGATGCGCTCCGTGCGCGCGATCGAGTACGTCAAGGACTTCGAGCGGCGCCTGGAGCCCTACAAGGACGCGGCACCGGTGAGGGGGTACCGGGACAGGGTCTCCGCACTGGGCTGAGCGGCCTTCGGCACCGCCGGTCCCCACCGCTCCGGCGGAGCGCCGCCGCGGCGGGGACCACCGGCAGGAAGCGGCAGGGGGACGGGTGCGCCGCCGTCCTGCCGCCGTGGTGATGAACCGCGGCGGCGTGGGCCGGTGGTGCCGGATTCTCGGCAACCCCGCGCTGCGTCCGGTGTGGCCGGGCGCCGCCGCGGCGGGGACCACCGGCAGGAAGCGGCAGGGGGATGGGTGCGCCGCCGTCCTGCCGCCGTGGTGAGCGACCGCGGCGGCGTCGGGCGGTGGTGCCGGGCTGTCCGGGACCCCGTGCTGTGGTCCGTTCGGTGGGCTACGCGGCCCGTGGCATCGTCGGTGTCGGGTCCGACGTGTTCAGCGAGCCCGTCGCTCCCAGGTCGGACAGGATGGCCGCGGTGGCGCGGTGGGCCGAGTGGAGGGCTCCCTGGACCGTGCTGGTGTCGCGGTGGTCGCCGCAGACGTACAGGCCCGCCAGCAGGCGCACCGGGCGGCGCAGGTCGTGCGGCGGGCGCATCGCAGGTACCGCCTCGGGTGTGTGATGCACCGCCAGCGTCTCCCAGCGGCGCGTCGAGGTGCCGTAGAGCCGGGCGAGGTGGATGCGGACGGCGGTGTCGATGCCGTCGGGAGGGGTACCGAGCACCGTCGACGAGATCAGGACCCGGCCGGCCGGCGCGCGGCTCGGATCCACGGCGCTGAGCACCGCCGTGTGCGCGACCGGCCCACCGCGGTCGGCGTCCAGCAGCAGCGAGGTGCCGGTGGCGAGGACCGCCGAGGGATCGTCCGTGGTGTGGTGGACGATCGTCACGGGATGGAAGTCCGGCACCCTGAGGCCCGGCAGCAGTTCGGCCGCGGCCCGCGCGTCGGTCGCCAGCAGCACCGCGCGACAGCGGATCTCCCCGTGCTCGGCCGTGGTCACCGACGTCGTGGACACGGAGGTGACCCGCACCCCGGTGTGCACGGTGCCGGCCGGCAGCGCGCGGGCCAGCTGCTCGGGCAGCATCTCCGCGCCGCCCTCCGGCACGCACAGCCGCCCGCTCGCGAACGAGTGCAGCGCCAGGTCGGCGCACCGGCTGGAGGTGGTCAGCTCCGGGTCGCACAGCAGCGCGGCGAGCAGCGGACGCAGGAAGCCGTCGATCGTCCGGGCGGGCACCCCACGGGCCGCGAGGGCCTGCGCGGCGGGCAGTTCGGGCCGTGCCAGCAGGCGCTCGACAGGGGTGGCGGCGATCCGCCCGAGGGCGGTGCCGAGCCGGGCCTGGTCCACCGCGCGCCCCACCGGCGCACCGGTGCGGCCCGTGGACGCCGCCGCACCCCTGGGGGCGCTCGCCAGGGCGCGCACCATATGGAGTGCGCCCCTTGCGCTCCCGCCGACCGCCGGTGCACCCGCCCGGTGCGTGTGTCCGTCGCGGTGCAGCAGGACACCCGGCGCGAAGCGGCGCAGGGTGAGCGGGCCGAGCCCCGGGGTGCGGCGGAGCTCGGGGTAGGACGTGGACAGCAGCTGTCCGATGCGGTCGAGCCGGAAGCCGTCGACCTTCTCGGTCGACATACGGCCGCCCGCGTAAGGGGCGGCCTCCAGGACTGCGGTCGTTACTCCTGCGCTGGTGAGCCGATGGGCCGCCGAGAGTCCGGCGATCCCGGCTCCCACGATGACGACGTCCACCTGGTACGCGGGCTCAAGCACGAGGCCCCTCCTGTGGTTGCGCGGCCGGTGGAGACGTCATGCCCCCAACAGGCTCCAGGGATACCCGAGTTCGGGTCGAGGTTAGGGCCGTGATCGGTCAGGAACAGTCGCGCATCAACAGGGCACGGTCGCACGCCGGTCGCATGCGGTCGCAACGGATCCCAGAAGCGTCCTGATGTCCTGTCAGGCCGCGCGGATCGCATCGTCGATGCCCGGAAACGCAAAGGTGAACCCCGACTCCAGCAGCCGCTTCGGCACCACCCGCATGCTGCCCAGCACCTCCCCGGCCATCTCGCCCAGCACCGCCCGCAGCACCGGCGCCGGGACGGTGCACAGCGCCGGCCGGTGCAGCACCCGCCCCATCGCCCTGGTGACCTCACGGTTCGTCAGCGGCTGCGGCGCCGTCAGGTTGAACGGCCCGGACAGCGTCTCCTGGTCGATGAGATGCCGGATCGCGGCGACCTCGTCGTGCAGCGCGATGTACGACCAGTACTGCCGCCCGTCGCCCATGCGCCCTCCGAGCCCGGCCCTGAACAGCGGGAACAGCCGTCCCCAGGCCCCGCCGCCGCGCGCGATCACCAGCCCGGTGCGCAGGAACACCGTCCGGATGCCCGCCTCCTGCACGGGCGCCGCCGCCTCCTCCCACTCCACGCACAGGGACGGCAGGAAACCGTCCCCCGGCGGCGCGTCCTCGTTCACGGCCCGGTCGCCGGTGTCGCCGTAGAAGCCCATCGCGCTGCCGTTCAGGAACACCCGCGGCGGGGTGTCCAGCGAGGCCACCGCCTCGGCCAGCGCCACCGTGCCCAGCACCCGGCTGTCCCGGATCCGCCGCTTGTACTCCGCGGTCCAGCGCCGGTCGCCGATCCCTGCACCCGCGAGGTTGACCACCGCGTCGCAGCCTGCCAGCCCGCCCGCGTCCACCTGCTGACGCTCCGGGTCCCAGCGGACCTCGTTCCCGTCCCGGGGTGCGCGACGGACCAGGCGCACCACCTCGTGCCCGTCGGCGGTCAGGGACCGCACCAGGGCGCTGCCGATCAGACCGGACGCGCCGGCCACCGCGATTCGCGTACGTTCCATGACCCCATCTTTCATGGTCACGTCTAAGGTGGCCGTCATGTCAGAGCCGTACATACGTGTCGCCGTGCCCGCCGACCAGGAGGAGTTGGGCGTCCTCGACCGGGCCACATGGTCCCCGCTGCATGCTGTCCTGCCCCCACCGCAGCCGCCGTACTCGCCCTTCTTCGACGAGCACCACCCGCCCGAGGACTTCCTCGTCGCCGCCCTCGCGGGGCGCATCGCCGGCTACATCCATGTCGTCCCGCCGACCCGCCTGGACTCCAACGCGCACGTCCGCCAGATCCAGGGCCTGGCCGTGGCCGACGAGGCGCGCGGCAAGGGCGTCGCCCGCGCACTGATCCGGGCCGCGATCGAGGAGGCGCGGGGGCGCGGCGCGCGGCGCATGACCCTGCGCGTGCTCGGGCACAACACACCGGCCCGTCGGCTCTACGAGTCCGAGGGGTTCGCGGTCGAGGGCGTGCTGCCCGAGGAGTTCCTGCTCCGGGGGGAGTACGTCGACGACGTACTCATGGGCCGCTCCCTGTGAACGGTGGGTGACCGTCAACGGCGCCTGGCCGTCGAGGGTGGGTGAGCGTCAACGGCGCGCGACCGTCGAGGGTGGGCGACCGTCAACGGCGCCTGACCGTCGACGGCGGATGAGCACGAACCGCGGATGAGCACGAACCGCGGATGAGCACGAACCGCGGATGAGCACGAACCGCGGATGAGCACGAACCGCGGACGAGCACGAACCGCGGACGAGCACGAACGGTGCCTGGGCGCTACGACGTGATCAGCCGGCCCGTGTCCACCGGCGTCGTCGCCACGGCCGCGCGCCCGGCGTCGCCCGCCACCTCGGCGGCAGTCAGGACGTACCCCGTCTCGGCGTCCGAGGTGGAGCGGGCGAAGACCACGCCGAACACCCGGCCGTGGGTGGTCAGCAGCGGGCCGCCGGAGTTGCCCGGCCGGACCGTCGAGCGGATCGAGTAGATCTCCCGGGTGACCGTGTGGTCGCTGTAGATGTTCTGGCCGGTCGCTCGCACCCGGCCCGCCACCGTCGCCGCCTGCAGATCCAGGCTCCCGTCCTGCGGATAGCCCGCGACCACCGCCGCCTCGCCCCGCACGGCACTGTGGTCGAAGCGCAGCACCGGGGCGCGCAGCCCGGGCACGTACAGCACCGCCACGTCCCGGTCGGGGTCGAAGAGCACCACCCGGGCCTCGTACGACCGCCCGACCCCGCCCAGGCGCACGCTCGGGTGCCCGATGCCCGCCACCACGTGCGCGTTGGTCATCACGTGCCGCGGGGAGTACACGAAGCCGCTGCCCTCCCGGCCCTCGGTGCCGGCCGCGCCCTCGATCTTGACGGTGCTCCGCTTGGCCGCGTTCGTCGCGGCCGGCGTGACGCTGTCGCCGGTGGGTCTGGCCACCTGGGCCGTCGACTCGTTCTCGAACGGGTTGAAGACCTGCGGGAAACCCGCCTCCGTCAGCGCTGACGTGGCCCGGGAGAACCACACCGGGGTCGTGTCGGGCATCGTCTGCTGCACCGCGCCCAGCAACGCGGAGTTCCGGATCGCCGTCGTCAGGGTCTGCGACGAGGAGGCGGCCAGCACGCTCGCCGCGACCCAGGCCACGATCAGCACGGCGACCGAGTTCGCCGCCGCGCCCCCTATGCCGTCCGCCACCCGCAGCGGGCCCCGCCCCTCCCGGTCCAGCTCCCGCCGCAGCCGCAGGGCCAGCCGGCCCGCCAGCTCGTGCCCCAGCATCCCCGGCACCAGCACGGTCAGCACCGCCAGTACGGTCGCCGCCGACGACCCGCGCGCAGCCAGACCGGTCACCCAGGGCAGCACCCACACGCCGACGACCGCGCCGCCCACGAACCCGGCCAGCGAAACGCATCCGGCCACCAGCCCGCGCCGGTATCCGGATGCCGCGTAGACGACGATCACCAGCGCAAGCACCAGGTCGAGCAGGTCCACGGAGCCGCCTTTCTCTCGGACCCTTTCTCATACGGGCGCGACGGGCCCGATGATCAGTCACGCGCACGCAGGACCGATCATCGGACGGCGAACCGGCCACGCGTACGTATACCCCCAGAAACGTTCTGGACCGGGACGATGGTTCCACCGGGTGGCACAGCACACATCGCGGGCCGCGATGATCGGTCCGACAGTGGGTCCATGCGTGTCTTGCGACGAACGCCGCCGGCAGGGAAGCCGCGGACCGCTCACGGTCCCCGCAGTCCACTGGTGCTGCTCGGGTGTCTGCCCTGCCTGACCGCTGTCCTCGCGCTGACCCTGTGCGCCAGCGGCGTCGAGCGCCCCACGATGACCTCCTCCTCGCTCAGTTCATGCCCTGCCGCGCCCTTGTAGCGGGGGATGA
>NZ_JBFAET010000211.1:0-14867 GCF_040642095.1 Streptomyces sp. NPDC020362 | reverse complement strand
GCGAGGAGCACGTGCGGATGG
The DNA here is from genome assembly GCF_040642095.1 of Streptomyces sp. NPDC020362. Taxonomy (NCBI): domain Bacteria; kingdom Bacillati; phylum Actinomycetota; class Actinomycetes; order Kitasatosporales; family Streptomycetaceae; genus Streptomyces; species Streptomyces sp. NPDC020362. The sequence continues at coordinate 14,846 of NZ_JBFAET010000211.1, read as the reverse complement.
TGCAGCCGCTGCACAGCTGTGTCCGTGACACCCGGTCGCTGCGCTTCCACATCGTGCGGGAGACCGGTGTCGCGGCTCAGCCCGGCCACACCCCCGACCAGGCCCTGGCCTGCCTCGCGCGGTTCCAGCGCGAGACCGCCGGGAGGACACAGGAACTCGCTCTCCTCGGCTGCCCGGACCGGGGGCTGGAGCACATGCTCGCGGACATGGAGGCGCTCGCGGCCCGTACGGATCTTCTCGGAACGGAAGAGGCGCGCGCCCTGCGGGCCGTGCTGCCGGCCCTCGCCTCGCTGCTGCACGACGTGTCCCGGGCAGGTCTGCCCGCGACTCTGGTCCACGGCGACGTCCAGCAGGACAACGCCGGCTGGACCGGGGAGAGCTGGATGTTCATCGACTGGACCGACTGCGGCATCAGCCATCCCTTCGTCGACCTCGTGCGCCCCCTCAAAACCGCCTCGGCAGCGGAGTGGACACGGGCACGGGCCGCCGTGGCCTCCGTGTGGGCCGATCTGGTCCCGGAACGGGAGCTGGGCGTGGCACTCGACGCCGCACCGGCCCTGGGAGCCGCCTACCAGGCCGAGGGCCACCGCCGCATCGTCGACGCCGTCGGGCCGGGAGACGGCTTCCTCGAACTCGTCCAGGACTGGGTCCACCGCCTGGTGACTGCCCTGAATTCCCCCCCGCTGTCCGCATATGCCCAAGGAGCAAGACCATGAGCTATCGCCAGAGCTTCGCCTGGTGGTCCTTCGCCGAGGCTCCCGTGCAGCACCCCGACCTGCTGGGCCTGGCGGCCGCCATCGGGCTGGAGGGCGTGGACTTCCTCCCGGAGGAACTCTGGCCCGCCGCCCGCGACCTCGGTCTGGACCTGGTCGTCGTCGACGGGCACGAGTCCATCGACATCGGCTTCAACAACCGGGCGCACCACGCCGACCTCAGCGATCAGGTGCTGCGTGGCCTGGACCGCGCGGTGGAGGCCGGCGTCCTGAACCTCTCGGTCATGTCCGGGGACACCGGCACGGCGACGGACGAGGAAGCCATCGCCATCTGCGCAGAGGGGATCGCCCCCTTGGCAAAGAGGGCGGAACAGGCCGGCGTCGGCCTTCTGCTCGAACCGCTGAACACCAAGGTGGACCACCCCGGTCACCAGTGCCGTACGACCGCGTGGGGCGCGGCCGTCGTGGACCTGGTCGGCTCGCCCGCACTGCGGCTGCTCTACGACGTCTACCACATGCAGCTGATGGAGGGAGACCTGCTGCGCACGATCAGTACCCACCTCGACAGGATCGGCCACTTCCACACGGCCGGCGTGCCCGGACGCCAGGAGCTCGACCACCAGCAGGAGGTCAACTGGCCCGCGATCGGCCTGCTGCTGCGCGAGCGCGGCTACAGCGGCTTCGTCGGTCACGAGTTCATACCGCGCGGCAATCCGGAGGACGCGCTCCGACAGGCCCACGCTCTCTTCGCCCCCGCCCCGTCTTCGTCCTCCGGCAGCGACAGGAGTGCTGCATGAAACCCGCGACCGGCACGTCCCGCACCGTCATCGTCGGTGGCGGCCTCGCAGGGCTCGAACTGGCCCGGCAGCTGGAGACGTACGGGGCCGGCGACGTCCTCGTGCTCGAAGCCGGGTCCCGAACCGAGCTTCGCCATGTGAACATGACCGAGTCCGGCGAGGACGCCCTCCGCCTGTGGCTGGCCCCCGACACCGACAGCACCTTTCGCCGGCCCTGGACCTCGCTCACCCCGCCGCACTACACCGGCGCTTCCGGAGTGCGCCGACGGCTCGGCGGCAGATCGCTCTACTGGTACGGCGTGACGCTGCCGCTGGAGGACTGGGCCCTTGCGGAGCCGCACTGGCCACGCCGTGTCGTCCGCGACCTCACCGAGTCCTGGCAGGGCGGAGCCCCGTTGTACGACCGTGTCGGCCAGGAGTTGCGCGCCTGGCAGGGCACGGACGGGACCGGCGAGCACACCGAAGTCGAGTTCGCGGGCACGGCGCTGCGCCCGACCCCCCGAGCGAGACGGCCCAGTCGCGACAGGTCGGGCCGCTGGTACGCCTACTCCCCCCTGGACGCATGGCGTGACGGCGAGACCGGCACAGGGACACGCGAGCCGGAGGGTATTCGCTTTCTGACCGGTGTCACCGCAGTGCGCGTCAAGGTCGAGAACGGCGTCTGCCGGGGCGTCGTCATCCGTCCCACGGAACCGGAATCCGGGCCCGAAACGGACATCGCGGCCGATCGTGTGGTTCTTTGTGCCGGCACGGTGGAGAGCACCCGGCTGGCCATCCAGGCACTGGTCGACGCCGACGGCAGTCGCCGGCCGCGCCTCGGGCGCCTCGCGGACCACATCGTGCAGGGGGTCTTCCTCCGGCTGGAAGGCGACGAGGCCGCCCGCCTCGTCAAAGCCCTCCCGCCCGGCTCGTACATGGCTCACGGTCCGCAGGAGGCACGGTCGAACCTCTTCGTCGACGTTCACCTCCGCCCGCACGGGGATGTGCTGCTGGAAGTGCGAGCCATGGGCGAGCAGATGCCCTGCGACGAGAGCTACGTGGAATGCGTGCCCGGCCCGACGTATCCCTGGCCCGTCCGGGTCAGCTCGGCTCCCTCGGTCCACGACCGCGAGCTGCTGACCCGCCAGCAGCACCTGCTCACGGAGTACCTGGCTGCCGTCTGCGAACTGCTCGGCATCCCCGCCGCGCCCTTGTCGTTCGCCGACTACGACCGGCCGGACCGCGGCAACGACTGCGCGCTGCCGGAGGCCGTGGACGCCATGGCGGTCAACACGCCGGTCACCTGGTGCAACAGCGTAGGAACGGAGGATCACGAAGGCGGGACCCTCCCCCTGGGCGACATCCTCGACGACGACCATCAATTCCACGCCGTCAGGGGCCTCCACGCCGCAGGCCCGGCCACGTTCCCACGGCTCGGCGCGGCCAATCCCTCCCTCACCACGCTCGCCCTGGTCCACCGGCTCGCCAGGAAGCTGGCGCAGCCGGGCGCGGCGAGCCGGGCCGGGAGTGCGCCATGCGCATGATCGCGCTGAGCGATTTCGATCCGGGCCCGGGCCGGCTCGTGGAGTGGCGCGTCACCGCGTCCTCGACGCCACGGCCGCACTGGGCTCCCGCCTCCGCCAACCAGTGCGCCCATCTCACCGCTCACCTGGGGCGCGCACCGTCGGCACGCGCACCGCGGTGGTACGCGGCGTCCCTGGATCTGCAGGGACGGGTGGACCCCGACGCCCTCGGTGCGGCGCTGCGTTCCTTCGTCGCCCGGCACGACACGCTGCGCAGCGGCTTCCACAGGGAGCGAGGCGGCCTGCGGCGATGGGTACTTCCCCCCGCAGCGGTCGCCACGCGGCCCGTCACTGTGGGGACGTACGCCTCGGGACGGCAGGTAGCGGCGCGGCTGGGTCGTATCTTCGACGACCGGACCGACCCGGCCCGGTGGCCGGCGTACGCCTTCGCCGCGGTGCTGAGGCAGGAGGGCGGCACCCTCCTCATGGCCTTCGACCACAGCGTGACCGACCTGTACTCACTCGCCCTGGCCGTCGACGAGATCGGGGAACTGTACGCGGCCGCGGCCGGCGGGCTGCCTCCCGCCGTACCCCGGGCGGGCAGTTTTCTGGACTACTGCGCCGAGGAGGCCGCGGATGTCTCGCGGGGGCGACTCGACGCGGCCGCGGCTCTGTGGCACGGCATGCTCGGCCCCGCGGACTCCCCCGCTGTGCGCTTCCCCGTCGACCTCGGGACGCCGCCCTGCGCCCTGACGCCCCTGCGGGCCGAGGAGTTCCCGCTGGCGGACGCGGACCGCGCCGAACGGCTGGAGCGGCGGTGCAGGCGCGGCGGCGCCGGATTCCTCGCAGGCCTGCTCGCCGCCCTCGCCCTGTGCTCCGGTGCCGAACGGTTCCGGACGATCATCCCGGTGCACACGCGCGACGATCGTACGAAGGCCTCGATGGGCTGGTTCGTCAACGGACTGCCCATCGCCTTCGACGTACCGTACGGCCAGGGTTTCGACCCGGTCCTGGCCCGGGCCGACGCCGCCGTGCGGACGGCTCTGGTGCATCGTTCCGTGCCGGCCGACAAGGTTCTCGCACAGCTCCGCCACCGCGCTCTCGACCAGCCCGCGTCCTGGCTGTCGTACGTGGACTACCGCGGGTTCGCAGGGTCAGCGCAGCACGAGCGGGTGCGGGCGCACATCCTCACCTGCTCCCGCAGCGGAGCAGGAGTGGACATGTGGGTCAGCAGGACGAGCAGCGGTCTGTTCGCGCATGTGCGGTATCCCGCCACCGAAACGGCGAGGAAGAGCGTCCGGGCCTACGTGACCTCATTCGCCTCGGTCATCGCGGAGGCGAGCGGGGACACGGCGCCGCTCGATCACGGCCACGGCGTCGGTGCGCAGGCCCTGTAGCTCGTACTCAAGCCCGTCCGAGAGTACGACAGCGCGTAGCCGCGGGGCTTCGTCGAGCGAAACCGGTCCACTCACGGGCGCATCATGGTGGGCCAGCATCACCGACGGGCGCGCCAGCGGACCGAGATCGAGGATCAGGTCCGCCTCGTCACTGGGAATCGTCACGTCGACCGCACGCGAGGCGACGGGCGTGAAGCCGAGCCGGCTCTTGAAGACGAACAGCCCGGGCTGGACGGTGTGTCCGTACAGCGCGGGGTCGTTGCCGAGCGAGATCCAGTCGCAGCCTCGCTCCCGGGCGGCCTGGAACATCTTCAAGTACACGCCGCGCACCGCACCGTTGAGTCTGCCGCTGGTGTCGGTCGCGGAGAACCGCAGGTGGAGCAGCGCACCGTCGCGCCGGATCCAACCGAGGCAGCCCGCGACCATGACTCCGTCGGCCAGGGCGAAGCCTGCGATGATCCGGTCGTGCTCGGCGCGTATCTGCCGGAGCTGTCTCCTCAGGAAGTTCACGCCCTGAGGCATGCGCTCGACTTGCCGGTCGTAGAGCGTCAGGAACCGTTCCAGGTCGCCCTCGTCGATGCCGTGCGTGACGTGGAGCGTGACGCCGTCACGCTCCAGCATCCGCCGGACCCGCCGGATCTCCTTGCGCTCCCCTGGAACGAGACCGGCGAGGTACTCCTCTTCGGAACTCCGTACCGGGGCTATCCAGTTGACCCAGCCGGGGGTGAGGAGGAAACCGGCTCTCTCGAATTCTTCCCGTAGCGTCGGATCGGGATTCCTCACACGCACTATGTGAGCGTCCGGAGGATCGGCGACAAAGTCGCGGTGCAATGCTTCATCGGCGTTCACGTGGGCGATCACGAGGCGCGCCGATTCAGTGGCCGTCATGGCACGTCACGCTACCCGCCGCTTGCTTCGGCCTCGGCCCGACCTACCATCATTTTCCGGCAGGACAGCTTCCTGATGCCCAGCGACGACACGGGCAATGGCGCAGGGAGGAACTTTCCCGGAGGGGCTCGGACGCAAGTGCTGGTGACCGCCGGTCACCCTGAGCGCTGCACTGGATTGGAAGTGGCTGATCGCCGGCAGGCTTCGGCAGCGTATCGAGTCGGTGAACCCGGCAATCAAGGGCCAGCTACGGCTGGGCAACCGGCAGCCGGGTGCTCCCCGGCCTGTGAACCAGGACCTCCACCGGCGACTCCTGGCCCACAACTCGGCCATCTGCCACTGGTACCGAAACGCTCCCTGATCCACTACGCCCGCATCTGGCACTGATCAGCGCGGAAGAACCGCGTCAATCATCCGGTCTTGGCGCGGCGCAGAGCTTCCAGCACTACTTGTGCCTCAAGCCGGTCCATGGCGGACCGCATGCCTTCCAACAGATTCAACGCCGCCCGTACATCCTCCATGGGATCGTCTGTCCACACGTCTCCGACTGCGAGCAGTCGTCCTACGAGGGCAGCGTCCTGCTCCAGGGACCGAGCAGGAGTGGGGTCACTGACAGGCTCCCCCAGCTCTGGAAGTATGGAAAGCCGGTGGCGCGCCTGATCTAGAGTTGTTGCCATTTCTGCAGCTTATCGCGGAGATCAATGCAATGGCCTTTGCCTTGAGCCGGTGTTGCAGCCTGGACAGGACAAGGCGCTCCTCAAAGGAGCGGCATGAGGCCGGTGTCAGGTTGCGTCGCTGGCCGAGGTGCCCGATGGGCCCGACATGGCAGTGGCCCGGCTCGTGGTCGTACCGCCGTTCTCCGAGCCCTTACTTGTGGGTCGAGCCGTCATGCCCGGAGGTCATGAGGAGCACGGCGAGGACGGCTGCGGCGGCCACCAGGACGGCCAGGAGGGCGAACAGCGGGCCTCGGGCGCCGTGGTGGCTCCGGAAACCGTGCCTGGCCCGGCTCGACCGACGGAGGCGGGCCATAACCTCAGTTCGGCGGTCCGAAGCCACCGCCCGAAGGCGGCCGGGTTCCGTCCGGTGGTTCGGGTGGCGCAGGCGGTACGGGAGGCAGGCAGCGACAGACCCTCCAGAGTCGCCGCCGTCGGGTCAGGAGGGGACCGGCGCACAGAAGCTGACGGCGGCTCATGGCACGGACCGCACGATTCGCCCGGCCAGCGTGAAGTGCAATCGGCGGGACGTCAGGGCCAGCGACGCCTGCGGATGCGGCAAGCACGCGCCCGTGAAGGCCGGATGGCAGACCTGGGGCTCACGCGCGCGTGGAAGCCGACCCCGCCCTCACGCGCGCGGAAGCCGACAGGGCCTCCACGCGCGCGTGCCCGCTCAGCCCCGTGCGCCGAGCAGGTGGTCCATCGCCAGCTGGTCGAGCCGTTCGAAGGCCATCCCGCGTGCGGCGGCCGCCTCCACGTCGAAGTCCTCGAAGGCCGTGCGGTCGGCGAGCAGGGCCTGCAGGCCGTCCGCCGCGGTCGGCTGGGCCAGCTTGTCGAGGCGCGAGGCGCGCAGGGCTTCCTGGACCTCCGGGTCGGCGCGGAAGGCGGCCGAACGCTCCTTCAGGATGAGGTAGTTGCGCATGCATCCGGCCGCCGAGGCCCAGACGCCGTCGAGGTCCTCGGTCCGCGGCGGCTTGAAGTCGAAGTGGCGGGGCCCCGCGTAACCGGCGCTCTCCAGGAGGCCGACGAGCCAGAAGGCGGCCCGCAGGTCACCCGCGCCGAAGCGCAGGTCCTGGTCGTACTTGATGCCGGACTGGCCATTGAGATCGATGTGGAAGAGCTTGCCCGCCCACAGGGCCTGTGCGATGCCGTGCGGGAAGTTCAGCCCCGCCATCTGCTCGTGGCCCACCTCGGGGTTGACGCCGTACAGCTCGGGGCGCTCCAGGCGCTCGATGAAGGCCAGCGCGTGACCGACGGTGGGCAGCAGGATGTCGCCGCGCGGCTCGTTCGGCTTGGGCTCGATGGCGAAGCGGATGTCGTATCCCTGGGCGGTGACGTACTCGCCGAGCAGGTCGAAGGCCTCCTTCATCCGGTCGAGGGCGGCGCGCACGTCCTTGGCGGCACCGGACTCGGCGCCCTCGCGGCCGCCCCAGGCGACGTAGGTCTTCGCGCCCAGCTCGGCGGCGAGGTCGATGTTCCGGATGGTCTTGCGCAGCGCGTAGCGGCGGACGTCGCAGTCGTTGGCGGTGAAGGCGCCGTCCTTGAAGACGGGGTGCGTGAAGAGGTTCGTGGTGGCCATCGGCACGGTCATGCCGGTCGCGTCCAGGGCCTGGCGGAAGCGCTTGACGTGCGACTCGCGCTCGGTGTCCGAGGACCCGAAGGGGATCAGGTCGTCGTCGTGGAAGGTCACCCCGTAGGCGCCGAGGCCTGCCAGGCGCTGCACCGTCTCGACCGGGTCGAGGGCGCGGCGGGTGGCGTCTCCGAACGGGTCCCTTCCCTGCCAGCCGACGGTCCACAGGCCGAAGGTGAACCTGTCCTCGGGGGTGGGCTGGTAGCTCATGCCGCGGCTCCTTGCTGGGTACGACTATTTCGTCATGGCCGTTTACAAATTAGTATGCCGACGCACCGCAGGGAAGAGACAAGATGTCTTTGACGACACGGTGTCTTCGACGGATGTCTTCGACCGGTGTCGTTGCAGACGTCCTGCCAGCTCACAGCACATCCCGCAGGGACGCGGAAGAGGAGAGCCCGATGTCAGCAGCCGAGGGTCCGCTCGTCGTCGGCGTGGACACGTCCACCCAGTCCACGAAGGCGCTGGTCGTCGACGCGTCGACCGGGGAGGTCGTGGCGAGCGGCCAGGCACCGCACACCGTGTCCTCCGGTGTGGGCCGGGAGAGTGATCCGCGCCAGTGGTGGGACGCCCTGCGCGAGGCACTGCGCCAGTGCGGTGACGCCGCCCACGAGGCCGCCGCGGTGTCGATCGGCGGCCAGCAGCACGGCCTGGTCACCCTGGACGAGCGGGGCGAGCCGGTGCGCCCCGCCCTGCTGTGGAACGACGTCCGCTCGGCACCACAGGCCCGCCGGCTCGTCGACGAGCTGGGCGGCCCGAAAGGCTGGGCGGAGCGCACCGGCAGCGTGCCCGGGGCGTCGTTCACGGTCACCAAGTGGGCGTGGCTGACCGAGCACGAGCCGGAGGCGGTCAGGGCCACCCGGGCGGTACGGCTCCCCCACGACTACCTCACCGAGCGCCTGACCGGGCAGGGCACCACGGACCGCGGCGACGCCTCCGGCACGGGCTGGTGGGCATCGGGGACGGAGACGTACGACGAGGCGACCCTGGCTCACGTGGGGCTCGACCCGGCTCTGCTGCCCCGGGTGGTGCGGCCCGGCGAGGTGGCGGGCACCGTGCGCGACAGCCACGACCTGCCGTTCTCCAAGGGCACGCTGGTGGCCCCCGGCACCGGTGACAACGCGGCGGCCGCCATGGGCCTCGGCCTGCACCCGGGCACCGCGGTGCTGAGCCTGGGCACGTCCGGCACCGTGTACGCCGTCTCCAAGCACCGTCCCGCCGACCCGACGGGTACGGTGGCGGGCTTCGCCGACGCGCACGGAGACTGGCTCCCGCTGGCCTGCACCCTGAACTGCACGCTCGCCGTGGACCGCGTCGCGGCCCTGCTGGGCCTGGACCGCGAGGCCGTCGAGCCCGGTGCTTCGGTCACCCTGCTGCCGTACCTGGACGGCGAGCGCACCCCGAACCTGCCGAACGCCTCGGGCCTGCTGCACGGGCTGCGCCACGACACGACCGCGGGCCAGCTGCTGCAGGCCGCCTACGACGGGGCGGTCCACTCGCTGCTCGGAGCCCTCGACCTCGTCCTCGACGAGGACGCCGACCGCAGCACCCCTCTGGTGCTGATCGGCGGCGGAGCCCGGGGTACCGCCTGGCAGCAGACGGTACGGCGGCTGTCGGGGCGGCCGGTCCAGGTCCCGGAGGCCAGGGAACTGGTCGCCCTCGGGGCGGCGGCGCAGGCAGCGGGTCTGCTGACCGGCGAGGACCCGGCCGCTGTGGCCCGCCGCTGGCAGACGGCCGCGGGCCCGGTGCTTCAGGCCGTGGAGCGGGACGAGGCGACGCTGGCCAGGATCAGCGGGGTACTCTCCGACGCGGGCCCGCTGCTGGAGCGGGGGACGGAATCCCGCTGAGCCCGGCCACGGCACCGGAGCCGCGCCCGGCCGCAGAGACCCCGAGCCCGGCTGCAAAAGCCCCGAGCCGAGTCCGGCCGCAGAGACCGAGGATTGACGCAGGCATGACCGCACCACTGCACGAGAGCCACGTACCCGGGACCGCACGCTCCCTGCCGGACACCCAGCGGGGCATGCGCCGGCGCAACCTGGCCCGGGTGATGCACACCGTCAGCGCGGAAGGTCCGCTGTCGCGCGCCACGGTCGCCTCACGCATCGGCCTCACACGGGCCGCGGTGTCGACCCTCGTGGACGAGCTGATCGGCTGGGGTCTGCTGGAGGAACTGGGCCCGGAGCGGCCCGGTCGGGTGGGCCGCCCCGGCTCGGCCCTCGCGGTGAGCGGGCACGGTCCCGCGGGCATCGGGGCGGAGATCGGCGTCGACCACCTCGCGGCGTGCGTGGTCGACCTGCGCGGAGCGGTCCGCGCGCGAGCGGTGCGGCACGGAGCCAACCGGGGGCGTGCCCCTGAGCCGGTGCTGGAGGAACTGTCGGCGCTGATCCGCCGAGTCCTGGACGAGGCGGAGCGGGAAGGGCTGTGGCCCGCGGGTCTCGCGGTCGCCGTGCCGGGCCTGGTGGCCCGCGACGGCCGTACGGTCGTACGCGCCCCGAACCTCGACTGGCACGACACGGACCTCGCCCCGCTGCTGCCCGACGGCCTGCCGCTGACCGTGGACAACGAGGCCAACTTCGGTGCCCTGGCCGAGCTGTGGCTCGGTTGCGGCATACCGCGCGACTTCCTGCACGTGTCGGCCGAGATCGGCATCGGCGCCGCGGTCGTCGTGGACGGACAGCTGCTGCGCGGCACCCGAGGCTTCGCGGGCGAGCTGGGCCATGTACCCGTCCGCCCGGACGGACCTGCCTGCCCGTGCGGCGGGCGCGGATGCCTGGAGCAGTACGCCGGTGAGGAGGCGGTGCTGCGCGCGGCCGGGCTGAAGCCGCGCGAGGACCTCGTCGGCCTGCTCGCGGGACGGGCCGAGGAGGGCGACGAGGCCGTTCGGCGAGCCCTGCGCGACGCCGGTACGGCGCTCGGCATAGCTCTGACCGGGGCGGTCAATCTGCTCGACCCCGAAACGGTCGTCCTGGGCGGGGCTCTCGCCGGCCTCTCCCCCTGGCTGCTGCCGTCTCTGGAGGCCGAATTGACGGGGCGTACGGCGGGACCGGCCTGCCCGGTGTCGGTGTCCGGGCTGGGCCCCGAGGGCCCGCTCCTCGGCGCCGCCCACTCGGTCGTCCGGGCCGTCCTCGACGATCCGGCGGCGGTGGCGGAGCGGGCCTGAGGGTGCGGGACGGCGGCCCGCCGACGACGCCCGAGGCGGCTGAGCGAGGAGCACGACCGACACGGGCTGATCTCCCTGGGCGAACTGGCCGGACTGCAGCTCGCCGCGAGGCGTTCCACCCTGGCCGCGCTGCACTCGGCGGCGTGGGCCGGGACCGTGGCGTATCTGCGGGAAGGCATGCCCCTGCGAGGCAGAGGGATCGCACGGGTCTGTGAGGACTCGCGCTCACGCGGGCCCGTGAAGACCGGCTCGCACATGCCTGTGGAGGTTCGGGCTCACGTGGGCCCGTGAAGGTTCCAGCTCACCCGTTCGGGTGGCCGAGTTGTCCACACTCCGCGGGTTGTCCACGGAACCAAGGCGCGCCCTTCTGCCCAACTCACCCGCCCCGTACCGTAATTCGCACGAGGTGATGCCGCCGGTCCGTCGCGGCGAAGCCCTCGTAGGACGAAGGGATCCACCCGCGACGACGAGTGCCGGCAGGCTGACATGTATCGGGGGACACATGCGCGAGGAGACAACCGGAGCACTGCGCCGTGACGCCATCGGGTTGCGCGAGGTGCTGTTCCAGAGCATCACGGCGATGGCGCCGGCCGCCGCGGTGGCCGCCTCCATTCCTTCGGGCGCCGCCTTCGCCGGCGGCAGTCTCCCGCTGGCCGTGCTGATAGCCCTGGTGGCCTGTCTGTTCACGGCTTCCTGCGTGGCCGAGCTGGCACGCGAGTTACCCGCGGCGGGCTCCGTGGCCACGTACGCCGCCCGGGGGCTGCATCCGGCCGTCGGCTTCCTCGTCGGCTGGGGCTACGTCTTCGTGGAGATGCTGGTCCCGCCGCTGCTGCTCCTGCAGCTCGGTTTCACCGCGGCAGGCACGCTGCACGAGGAGTGGTCCTCGTATCCAGAGAGCCTGTGGTGGCCGTGGGCGCTGGCGGGCGCGGCGGTGATCGCCGTCGTCGGCCATCTCGGTGTCCGTGCCTCTGCCCGCTTCGGCACCGTCCTCGGGATCTTCGAGGTCCTCGTCTTCCTGGTGTTCGCGATCTGGCTCATCGGGAAGGCCGGTGACGCCAACACCCTGTCGGTGTTCGGAACCTCGCACACCGCGGACGGGTACGCCGGGGTCGGCGGAGTCTTCGCCGGGTCCGTGTACACGGTGCTCGCGTTCGCCGGGTTCGAGGCGGCGGCGCCGCTCGCCGAGGAGACCCGCGATCCCCGCCGCACCATGCATCGCGCGGTCCTCGGGGCGGCCCTGGGCATCGGCCTGCTGTACGTGATCACGACGTACGCGATGACTGTCTACTTCGGGCCGGACCGCTTCGCGAGATTCGGCGCCTCGGGCGCCGCGTCCTGGGAGGGCGTCGCCCGCGCCTCCTTCGGCCTCTTCTGGGTGCTGGTCTTCCTGGCAGTGGTCAACTCGACGATCGCCAACGCCAACGCGTGCGCCGGCGTCTCCACCCGCACGGCCTTCGCCCTGGCCCGCATCCGGGTCCTGCCCCGCCTGCTCGCCACCCTCCATCCCCGGCACCGCTCCCCCGTGGCGGGCATCGTGCTGCAGACGACAGTCGCGGTCGGTGCCGTGCTGGCGCTCGGCTTCGGCTACGACCCGGTGACCGCGTACCTGCTCCTGGCCACGGTGATCGTCACGGTCGTCGTCGGCGTCTACATCGTCGTGAACCTGGCCTGCGCGGGCTACTTCCTGCGCGGCAGACGGGAGGCGCTGAGGCCCGTACGGCATCTGCTGCTGCCCGTGCTCGGCATCGTCGCGTTCGTCCCCGCCCTGCTGACGGCCGCCGGGATCCCGGCGTTCGACTTCGTGGCCGAGCTGACGGCGCCGGTCTCGTACGCCGGGCCGGTGGTCGGCGTCTGGATGGCGGCCGGCGTCGTGGTCCTGCTGGTGCTGATACGGCGTCATCCCGAGCGGATCGCGGAGACCGCGCGAGTGCACCTCGAAGAGTCCGGCGCGGTCGGCTCGACAGGCTCCGCCAGCCATGACCAGCCCCACAGGAGAGGACCGACACCCCGATGACCGACCCCCGCATCCTGACCGTCCGCCCGGGACCGGACGAGTACGCCTGGACGTTCGGCGGTGCGCCGCCGGTGGCCCGGATCGCGCCCGGTACTGTCCTCGACCTGTACACAGAGGACTGCTTCGCCGGCCGGGTGCGGTCCGAGAAGGACCTCGTCTCCCAGGTCTGCGAGTTCCCGTTCCTCAATCCGCAGACCGGCCCCTTCCACATCGAGGGCGCAGAGCCCGGCGACACCGTGGCCGTGCACTTCGTGTCCGTCGAACCGGCCCGTGACTGGGCCGCGTCGACCACGGTGCCCCTCTTCGGCGCGCTCACCTCGACCCACACCACGGCCTCGCTGCAGCCGCCGCTCCCGGAGCGGGTGTGGATCTGGCAGCTCGACCGGACCCGGCGCACCGCACTGTTCCGGGCCCAGGACAGCGACATCGAGCTGGAGCTGCCCCTCGACCCGATGCACGGCACGGTGGGCGTGGCCCCCGCCAGCCTGGAGGTGCGTTCCGCCCTGGTCCCGGACGCGCACGGCGGGAACATGGACACGCCCGAGATGCGGGCCGGCGTCACCTGCTACCTGGGGGTCAACGTCGAGGGCGCGCTGTTCAGCCTCGGCGACGGGCACGCCCGGCAGGGCGAGGGCGAGACCTGCGGGGTGGCCGTGGAGTGCGCGATGAACACCGTGGTGATCGTCGACCTCCTCAAGGACGTCGTCACCCCCTGGCCCCGGCTGGAATCGGACACCCATCTCATCTCGACCGGCTCGGCACGCCCCCTGGAGGACGCGTTCCGGACGGCTCAGCTCGATCTGGTGCGGTGGCTGGTGCGCGACTTCGGGTTCAGCGAGCTGGACGCGTACCAGTTCGCGACCCAGGCGGCCGAATCACCGTTGGCCAACGTGTGCGACACCAACTACACGTGCGTGGCCAAGCTCCGCAAGGAGTGGCTGCCCGCGCGGGACACTCACCGCGGTATGCACGCGCGGCTGCGGGAGACGGCTCGGGCACTTCGCCTCTGACGTCGCGTCAGTCGCCCCGGCATGCGAAGCCCCACCAGAAAGGCAGCCGACGATGGACACGAACCGGCCCCGACCACACCTGAGCAGGCGACGGATCCTGAAGGGCGCGGCCCTCGCCGCCGTCCCCTACGCGCTGCTCCCCGACACCCGCGCGGGGGCGCAGGGCGCCGTCGACTATCCCCCGGCCGAGTGGCAGCCGGCGAACACCAGCAACTACACCGCCTCCGACCGTCCCGCGTCCTACGCCGTCGACCGGGTGATCATCCACGTCACGCAGGAGACGTACCCGGACACGCTGGCCATCTTCCAGAACCCGCAGAAGAAGGTGTCCGCGCACTACGTCGTCCGCTCGGCGGACGGGCACGTGGCCCAGTGCGTGCGCGAGGCCGACATCGCCTGGCACGCGGGCAACTGGGACTACAACACCCGCAGCGTCGGAATCGAGCACGAGGGCTGGATCGACCAGCCGGCCTATTTCACGAACGCCCTCTACGAGCAGTCGGCGAAGCTGACGGCGGCGGTGTGCACCAAGTACGGCATCCCCAAGGACAGGGACCACATCATCGGTCACTACCAGGTGCCGGGCAGCGACCACACCGATCCTGGACCGGACTGGGACTGGGTGCGCTACATCAGACTGGTCAATTTCGCCTAGACGGACGTCGAACCGGTTGTCCGCGCGAACACGGCGCGTGACGATGGTCCCAGCCGTTTCAGCGTCCGGGGAGGGCGAGTTGACCGATCCGTGGGTGGCCCTGGAGCCGGGTGCCGACCCAGCCGAGCGAGTCCGGGCGCTGCGCCGGGCGCACGAGACGTTCACCACGGCGGGCACGGTGCCGCGCCCGGTCCGGTCCGTGGTGGCCGAGTCCTGGCGGCGCAGCGCGCGAGCCGGTGTGGGACCGGACGGGACCGCGAGCGTGGAGCTGACCGACGGCGACCTCGGCGCCTACCGGGCCGAGCACCCGCTGTCCCGGGTGATGCCCTTGTTCCGGGAGCTGCTGGGCACGTTCGCCTCCGACGGC
>NZ_JBFAET010000210.1:0-15151 GCF_040642095.1 Streptomyces sp. NPDC020362 | reverse complement strand
TCTACCCCCCCCTCACCCCCACCACCGGTGCCAGAGGCCCCGCGGGTCCCCGGCGCCCGGGGGACCCCGGCACAGGAGCCCGACGGCTGTGACACCGAGCCACCGCCCTGGCTGCAAGAACACCCCGGCGCTGAGATCATCCGCGAGGACCGGGCCAGCGCCTGCTCCACCGCCATCCGCGAAGCAGTGCCCGACGCCCGAGAGATCGCCGACCGATGGCACCTGCTGAACAACCTTGTCCGCCGCAGTCGAGAAGACCTGTCATCACCACCGTTCCTGCGTGCGCAAACAGGCTGACGTCGAAAAAAGAGTCTGCACCCCGGCAGATCATCAATCCTCTGCCGCCGCCGACGCTGCCGTCCAGGAAGATCGCTGTCCGGACCGTCGACCGGTACTCCGACATCCACCGCCTGCTCCGGGAAGGATGCTCCGTCTCCGCGATCGCCCGCCGCCTGCACCTGGACCGCAAGACCGTCCGCCGCTTCCGCGACAGGGACCTCGACATGCTGCTGGCCTCCGCTCGGATGGGGCGTCCCAAGGGCGTGCTGGAGCCTTTCACCGAGTACCTGACCGAGCGGTTCACCGGCCGGGTGACCAGCCCGATCGCCCTCTACCGCGAGATCCAGGAACGCGACCACCAGGCAGTGACCTGCCCGTGCGCCGCTACGTGGCGGGATTTCGAACCGGCACCGTCGATCCCGCCCGCGGCGCTATCCCCAGCCCACGCAAGATCACCAAATGGATCACGCCTGCCGTCACCGCCGGCCTCACCCTCCAGTCGAGCTCGGGCATGGTCGAGGACCACGTCAACCGCATCAAGACCATCAAGCGAGCCACGCACGGGCGAGCATCGTTCCACCTCCTCCGCACCCGGATCCTGCTCCGATCATGACCTGGGAATTCACGGAATGTGGCCCGCTCTCCTTCCCGGGGGTGACAGGCCGGGCTGTGGGGGAGCAGGGCCAGGCGGTGAGGCGTCGATGCACCCTGTTGGTGCATGTCCATGCCGGGTTGCTGTGCAGGGGTGGCAGGTGTGGGACCGTGAGGGCAGGCCTGGCCCGTCGCTTTCCCCCGTAGCGGCGGGCCAGCCCTGTTTGGCTGTCGAGGAGGGTGATGGGGGTTCGGGGCAGACGGTGAGGCGTGCGGCGAGTACGGTCCGTTCGGCGGGGTCGGTGGTGAGCTGGTAGCGCACTTTGTCGGCGACCCAGCTGGTGACGTACGTGCACCAGCAGTCGGCGTACGGCGGCAGCCACGTCGACAGGTCCTGGTCCACCTCCCGCCCCGCGTGACCGCATGACAGGGATCACACCGGTGGGGAATGCGCTGGGCAGAGCGGGTTGCGGGGCTTCAGTCCTTGCGCACCGGCGCCGTCGAAGCCCGGATCAACAGTTCCGGGTCGAAGAGCAATTCGCCGTGGGGCACCTCTCGCCCGGCGGCGAGCGCCTGTACGCTGCGGCCGACCTCCAGGGCGAGGCGGTCGGCGGGCTGGCGGACCGTCGTCAGGGGCGGGTCGACGAACTCGGTGATCATCGTCCCGTCGTAGCCCACGACCGAGACGTCCTCGGGCACCGACTTTCCCTGCCGCCGCACTCCCCGGATCGCGCCGAGGGCCATGTAGTCGCTGGCTGCGACGATCGCGGTGGCACCCAGCTTGAGCAGAGCGGCCGCGGCGGCCTGGCCGCCCTCCACCGTGTAGGACTGGCGGATGACCAGGCTGTCCGCCGATTCGATCCCGCGCCGTGCCATGGCGTCGATGAATCCCCGCACGCGCCGGTCCGCGGGATGGTTGCGGACCGGGCCCGACGCCATGCCGATGACACGGTGGCCGAGCCGGTACAGATGGTCGACGGCCAGCTCTGCGGCCACTGCGTCATCCGTGGAGAACACGGGCGCGGACACCTCGGGGGCGAACTCGCCGTTGATGCCGACGTACGGGATGCCGCGTGCGCGGAGCATCTCGTACGTCTCGGTGTCCGCGCCCTCCAGGGTGTTGGACACCGAGAGGAAGATGACGGCCACGATGCCCTTGTCCACGATCGAGGTGATGAACTCGCGCTCCTGCACGCCACCGGGAAAGGCGGGGCACAGGACGGCCTTGAGACCGTGTGGGGCGAGTGCCGACTCGATGCGTTCGGCGACATCGGCGAAGAACGGGTTCGAGACGTGCTCGGTCATCACCGCGACCAACTGGCCTTGGACGGGGCGCTCGTAGCCCAGTTCCGCCATCGCGCTCTCGACCGCTTCACGTGTCTTCTTCGCGACTCCCTGCCGCCGGTTGATGACGCGGCTGACGGTCGCTTCGCTCACTCCGGCCAGAGCAGCTACCTCGACGATGCCGACTTTCATGCACTCCCTTTCGTCGGGTGGCTCACGAACTTCTCCGGACAACGGCCAGTCCCATCCGTGGCACCGGCAGGCTGTGCAGACCGGGTGACAGATCGATCCGGCCACGGTCGATCATACGACCGTTCGGGGCGTGGACATCGATGTCCACGACGGCTCCGGGATCCTGTACATCCACGACGAGACGATCCACGTCGGATGCGTTGACCAGCACTGTTTCCTCGAACGCTGTAGGCCGTAGGGATACGGCGCGCTCGCTGTGCACGCTCACCACGCTCACGCCGTCCGCGGATGACTCCACCAGGGAGTAGAGGTCGTCGGGGCGGCCCGGCTCGACGCGCCCGTCCAGCAGCTGCGGCCGCAGACGTCGCCACTGTCCCAGCCAGAAGCCGAGCGCGTCGAGCTGCTCCGGAGGCAGACTGTCCAGCCGGACGGACAACTGAGGCACCGAGTGGAACGCGCCGATGAGCTGGCGTACCGCCGCCTCCAAAGGCGCGGATGGATCCCACAGCAGCATGTCCGAGTGGACGGTGCCGCCCACGGCGAGCAGTGAGGTGTCGATGGTGCGGACCCGGTTCGCGGTGGCGTCCGCCGGACAGTCGAAGGACCGCAGCATGTTGCCGTAGGCCGCCATGCCGGGGCCGACGTAGGGCTGCCGCAGTTCGAGGAGCAATTCGGGGCGTACCGTTTCGAGAGCGGTACGCAGGTCGGTGAGCAGTGCGGTGAGCGCGTGCCCGATGTCGCCGCCGCCGTCGCCTGCGTAGACCATCGCCTCGTCGATGAAGTCGACCTTGAGACCGTCCAGTCCGTGGTCGCGCACGAGCGCCGTGCACATCTCGACGATGTGGCGGCGCACTTCCGGCCGCCTGGGGTCGAGTACGTACGCGCCGGGTGCGCGGGCGGGGGCCGGAGCGGACGGGGCCCACTGCGCGTAGCAGCCCGCGGCCGGGCCCAGGAGCAGCGGCGCGATCCACGCCATGTACCGCAACCCGGTGGCCTTGACCCGGGCGACATGGCCCGCGAAGTCGGGGAACTTGTCCGTGTCCGGCAGCCAGTCGCCGCAGCCGGCGTAACCGCGCCCGCTGCCCAGGCGCTGCCAGCCGTCGTCGAGGATGAGCACGCCGCAGCCGAGTCGTGCCGCCAGTCGGGCCTGCGCCTCGACGGCCTCGGCGTCCACCTGCTGGTTGAAGGCGTACCAGGTGGAGTAGACGGGCAGGCGGGCGGACTCGGGAACGGGCATGGCCGGCGTGGTGGCCGCGTACCACCCCCGTAGGGCCCTCATCGCCGTCGCCACCGATTCGCTGCGCGGTACGAACAGGATGCGGTGCGGTCCGGGCGAGGCGGGAAGTGTCATGTGCACCACATAGGTGTCGTTCTCCTCCGAGACGCCGAATCGCAGCTGGACTTCCGGTACAGGGTCGGCCGCGGAGAAGGCGAGCATGGTCGCGCCGGTGTGGTCGTACAGGCAGCCTGTGGCGAGCCCGTCGACGAGACTGACCCGGGCACGGCCCTCCCAGTCGGCGAGCAGCGTGCGCCGCCATCCCGCCTGGGGGTGCCAGTACCCGGCCGCGTCGCCGAGCGGCACCGACAGCCGGATTTCGACGGGCTCGCCGGTTGCCTCGACGTGCAGCACGCTCAGCCCGTCGGAGCGCTCGGTCAGGCTCCATTGCGGATCGGCGCCGGACGCGAGCACGGCGATCTCCACCTGATCCAGTAGCGGCTCGTACGTCGCCGGGTCGAGCTCGGCGGTGGTCACAGCGTCGGAGGACAGGGTGCTCACGTCTACTCCTTTACGGCCCCGGCGAGCAGGCCGGAGACGAAGTGGCGTTGCAGGACGAGGAAGACCACGGCCATGGGGATGGCGGCGAGGGCGGTGCCGGTGAGGATCGCCCCGTAGTCGGTGTCGTTCACGCCCTGGAGTGCGGCGAGCGCCACCGGAACGGTGAACGAGGTGTTGTCACGCAGGACGATCAGCGGCCAGATGAAGTCGTTCCACTGGTAGAGGAAGAGGAAGATGCCCAGAGCGGCGAGTGCCGGCTTCATGGGAGGCAGTACGACCTGGAGGAAGAGGCGCAGTTCTCCGCAGCCGTCCATCCGTCCCGAGTCGAGCAGTTCGTCGGGGAGGGAGCTCATCGACTGGCGCATCAGGAAGATGCCGAAGGGCAGGGCCAGGTTCGGCATGATGACGGCCTGGTAGGTGTTGAGCCACTGTAGTTCGGCCATCATCTTGAACAGTGGCACGAGCGTGACCTGGGCGGGAATGACCAGGCCCAGCATCAGCACGCCGAAGAGCGGGTCGCGGCCCTTGAAGCGGTACTTGGCGAAGGCGTAGCCGGCCAGGGTGCACACCGCGCCTGCGCAGAGCGTGTAGATGCCGGCGATGAGCAGCGAGTTCAGGACGACGCGGTCGAAAGCCGCCGTCTTCCGGAGGCTGGACAGGTTCTCGGTGAGATGGCTGCCGGGCAGCAGCGGTGGGGGTGAGTCGAAGATCTCGCGGGAGCTGTGGGTGCTGGCGACGACCAGCCAGTAGAACGGGATGGCGACGGCGGCGAGAAGGATGGCGAGCCCGGAGGTCAGCAGGATGCTGTTGCGGCGGTGACGGGCCTGGGTCGCGGTGCGAGGCCGCTGCGGACGGGTCTTCATGCTTTGTCTCCCAGGACACGGAACTGGATCAGTCCGAGGACACCGATCAGCAGGGCGAGCACATAGGCGATGGCCGAGGCGTAGCCGAAGTCGAAGTACATGAAGGCGTTCTGGTACAGGTACACGCCGATGGTGAGCGTGGCGTTGTCCGGTCCGCCGCGGGTGAGAATGTACGGCTCGTCGAAGATCTGCAGGGTGCCGATGGTGGACAGCACGGTGGTGAGCAGGATCGCGGGCCGTAGCCCCGGTAGTGTCACATGTCTGAAGACCTTGCCGGGACCGGCGCCGTCGACGGCGGCCGCGTCGTACAGCTCCTTGGGGATCGTCTGCAGTCTGGCGAGCAGGATGACTGCGTTGTATCCGGTGTAGTGCCAGGTCAGCGCGATGCCGAGGGAGAGCTTCGCCCAGAGCGGGTCGGTGAGCCAGGGGACCTTGCCGATGCCTACGAGGGACAGCAGCCAGTTGACGAGGCCGTACTGCTCGTTGAGGAGAACGGAGAAGATGACTCCGTAGGCGACCAGGCCGGTGACCATCGGCATGAAGAAGCCGAGGCGGAACACCGCGCGTGCGCGCATGAGCGTGGAGTTGAGGGCGACGGCCAGTGCGGTGGCGAGGGCCAGCATGACGGGGACCTGGATCGCCAGGATGACGGCTGTGTTCTTCAGGGCCGTCCAGAACAACGGATCGTGCATCAGGCGGGTGTAGTTGTCCACCCCGACGAACCTGTCTACGCCTTCGACCGTCTTGAAGAGGCTCAGGGCGAAGGACCAGCCGATGGGATAGAGCTTGAACGCGGCGAACAGCACCAGGGCGGGGAGGACGAAGAGGTACGGGGCGAGGTGGCGCCCGGTCAGTCGCGCCGGCCGACTCTTCCGGCCTGTGTCGGCGCGCCCGGTGGTGCGGGGTACGGAGACGGATGTGGTCATCGGACGACCTTGCGTCCCGTCTGCTCGGCGAGCCGGTCGGCGGCCTGGCGCAGGACCGATGCTGGGTCGGCGCCCTTGAGGAGCACCTTGGTCTGGGCATCGGTGACCACTTTGAGGGCGCGGGCGTAGTCGGAGGAGTAGTTGAACGCCGGCTGGGGGGCCTTGAGGGCTTCGAGGAAGATCTCGCCCTTCTTCTGGCCGCTGAAGAACTTCGACGGTGTGTGGAACACGGGGTCGTCGTATGCCTTCATCAGTGCGGGCGCGATGCCCTTCTTCTTGTAGATCGCGACCTGGGACGCGGGCCGGGTGAGGACGAACTCGATGAAGTTCCAGGCGGCGGCCTGGTGCTTGCTGCTGCCGGAGACGGCGAGGTGGGTGGAATTGACCGTGGCGGCGTGGGTGCCGCCGCGGCGCACGGCGGGCGGCAGTCGCACGCCCCACTTTCCGGCCTGGTCGGGAACGGACTCCTCGATGATGCCCCCGAACCAGGTCGGCCACGGCAGGACGGCTGCAGTGCCCTTCTTTATGGAGCTGATCAGGGCGTTCCAGCCGCCGGAGAGGTCACTCACGAGTCCGGCGTCGTTCATCCGCTTGATGATCGTCATCGCCCGGACGGCCTCGGGTGAGTCGAGTGTGATGTCTCCGTCGTGGTTGAAGTAGAAGCTGCCCTGCAGCTGGAGCAGCATCTGGAAGAAATTGGCGGCGTCCGTCTGCGACGCGGGCTTGTCGATGCCGAGGAGGTGGGTGCCCGTCTTCTCCTTGATCTTCTTTCCGGCTTCTATCGCGTCGTCCCAGGTGTCGAGGGCGGTGACGTCGACACCGGCCTTCTCGAAGATGTCGGTGCGGTAGTAGAAGCCCGCCGAGTTGGCCTCCCAGGGCAGCGCGTCGACGCGGCGGCCGTCCGGGGCCACGGTCTGCCACAGACCCCGGGCGAAGGCGTTCTTGTACTTGTCCGCGCCCAGTTTGCCCAGGTCGGCGAGTCCGTTCGGGAACTTCTCGACGTACCCGGGCAGATAGTCGACGCCGATGTGGAGGACATCCGCGAGTCCCGCTCCCCCCGCTGCCAGCCCGGTGGTGATCTTGTCCCAGATGGCGGGGTTGCCGATGTCATGGACGTCGACTCTGACGTTTGGGTACATCCTGTTGAACGCGGGGACCAGGGCGCGCAGTTCGGCAGCGGGGCCGGCCCAGCTCCAGACCGTCACGGCACCTTTCGTGCCGTCGCCTGCCGCGCCCGTGCCTGCTCCGACGTCCCCCGATCCCGAGCAGGCCGTGAGGCTCCCTACGCCCGCCCCCAGGGCGAGCGCACCGCCCGTTCTCAGGACACCGCGACGATCGACATTCATGACGGACCACCTCTGTTCTCACAGCGGACTGGGTGACGAGCAGGACGTTAGCCATCCGGCATCACACTTGCAATATTTCAATGAAAGTTTTCAGCCGCAACGTCAATCATTTTTTGGCATAACCATTGCAAGGCTTCATGCCCGTTGCTAGCGTCCACGCACCCCGATCCCACCGGAGAGTGGAGCCGCCATGAGACCCACCCGCCCAGGACGTCTGAGCCACATAGCCGCCCTCGCGATGCTCACCCCGCTCACCCCCTTGGTCATGAGCAGCCCGGCAAGCCCAGCCGAGGGAGCGCCCGCGGCGCTGACCGTCACGAACCCCGGCTTCGAGCAGGACCAGACCGGCTGGACCTTCGGCTCCGGAACCGGGGTCGCCACCAACCTGCCCCACAGCGGCAAGAAGCTGATCTATCTCGACGCCGGCGCGGGCAGGCAGGTCTCGCAGACGATCACGGCCGGCGCGGCGGGCACCTATGACTTCTCGGCATGGATCGCCACCGGCGGCCCGGGCGGTAGGTTCACCGTGCGTGTCAACGGCACGACGGCCGGATCCGTGGACCTGCCCAGCCGGTCCGGATATGCCCGCTACACCGTGAGCCGGGTGCCGCTGGAGTCCGGTGACCAACTGGAGATCGCCTTCGAGTCGGGCAGCAGCTGGGTCAACGCCGACGATGTCATGGTCTCGCCCGCGGCTCCGGCGGACCCGGTCGTGACCTCCTCCGACCCCAAGATCGTCGAGATGTTCGCCTGGGCGAAGCGCAAGGCCAACAGCTGGGTGCAGCTTCCCGGTGTGGAGGGCCCCCTCAACGTCGACGAGGGCCACACATCAGGGACCGGAACCGGTACGTACGGTCCGTCCTACTGGGCCGGCTACGCCCACCGCAGCGCCTACTACTCACGCGACATGGTCCACCAGCTGGCGGGCGCGGCCGTCCTCGGGCTGGACGCCGAGAACAAGAGCATGCTCGAGGCGTTCGCGGCCTCGTCGACGGCGGAACACATGTACTTCCCCGTATGGGCCATGAACTTCGACAACAGGACCTACCTGTCGATCGACTACCACGGCCCGTCCGACTTCGTCCGCGAAGTCCCCGCCGGCTTCGAACTGGTGGAGAAGGCCAACCAGGCCTACCGATGGACCGGTGACAGCGCGTACGTCCGCGACACCACCCTCTGGAACTTCTACCGGCACACCACCGATCAGTTCGTCTCCCTCCACGACGACAAGAAGCCGAACGGTGTCGCCGAGGGCACGGGCCAGGGCATCTTCGCCGGAGCCGCCAGCTACGACGAGGGCGGAGACGAGCATCTCGCCGAGGCCGGTGACGCCATCGGTTCCCAGTACCAGGCCTACCTGGCCATGGCCGCCCTGGCGAAGAACCGGGGCGACAAGAGCCTCGCCCGTACGTTCACCCGCAAGGCAGAGGATCTGAAGTGCTACTTCAACTCGACCTGGAGCGGCACCGGTTCGGGCGGTGACATGGTCCGCGCCTACACCACGGACGGCAAGGCGGTCACCGGCTGGGGCAAGGAGAACAGCTGGTTCATGCCGATGAAACAGATCATCGAGCCAGGCCCTCGCAATGACGCCTACCTCGACTTCATCGACCAGCAGGCGAGCGGGAGCGGCAAGCCATCCAACGTCGAGGCCATCTCGTACCTGCCGGACACCTTCTTCGCGGGCAACCGCAACGACACGGCCTGGAAGTGGATGCAGTACGTCTACGACCAGCGCAACACCCAGCACCCGGTGTCGAGGCAGGGCCCGAACGGTGACTACCCGGAGGTGTCGTACACCTTGGTCGGCCAGACGGTCCAGGGCCTGATGGGCGTCTCACCCGACGCGCCCGACCACGCTCTGTCGACCCAGTCCCGGCTCCCCTCCGGAACCGACTGGATGCAGATCGAGGATCTGAAGATCGGCGACAGCACCTTCACCCTGCGGCACGACGGGCCGACGACGTCGAGGCTCACGCACACCGCCGGAACGCACGCGTACAAGTGGGAGGCCCGCTTCGTGGGGAGCCACAAGTCCGTCAAGGTCAACAACGCGCCTCGCAAGGCACGCACGAAGGTGGTGAACGGCGTGACCTACACCTATGTCACGGTGACGCTCGCGCCCGGCCGTTCGGCGACGGTCGAGGTGGGCGACTGAGTCCACGAGGGGGCGGCGTACGCGTACGCCCACGCCGCCGAATCCGGCCGAGGGTGTGGGCACGCCTCCCCCGGCGACTGCCCGCTCCCGCCCGAAACGGGGAGGCGGCGACCATGGGTCGCAAGAGGAACCCCATCAGCACCGACAACCCCTGCCAGGAGCACATCGCGCTCATGCTCCGCGAACTCCTGGACGCGGCCGGGCGAGCCTTCGGGCAGTTCGCGCCGCGCGCCGGCGGCATCTCCCGCGTCACCCTCCAGCGCGCGGCATCCGGCGCCCACACGCTCAGGGAAAGGACCCTCACGGCGTTCGCCGAAGTCTGCGCCTCCCCGGGGCGGAGACCCTCCAGCGCATGCGAAGTCCGGCCCGCATCCACGAGCGCGGCATCCTGCACATCCTCGGCCCGGCCCCGCAGCCCTCGCCGATCAGCGGCTGGCGGGACCCCAGCCGCACCGTCGAGCACCTCTACTCCCGCCTCGGCCACGAAGACTTGGCCCGTCGCACGACGCGGCGGGCCTGGGTTGTAGACCGCGAAGGCCCGGATCGCCGGGAAACCGCAGAGCTCGGCGAAACACGTGTAGCTCCGGTCGGCTTCCGCGCCTCGCGATACAGAGAACGGCGTCCAGGGTCTTGCGCGGCACCGGCCGGCCCGCAACACTCCTCACGCCAACAGATTCGCACATAATTCAAACCAATGAAGTCACCGATCTTGATGTGTTTCGGTTGCATTCGGCGGTTGATGATCGATCTTCCGTGGAGGCGCGAGATGAATGTTCATGGCCCGGGTCGCCGGGCAGCGCGAGGTCGTTTGGCGATCGCTACGGCCATTGCCCTGGTGTGTTGGATGGCCGTCGGTGTGTACCCCGCGGTGGGCGCCACTTCTACGTCATCCGCGTCTGCCGCAGCCTCGCCCACGACACATACGGTGACGTACGACGGCTACTCGTTCCTGATCGACGGGAAGCGGACGTACCTGTGGTCGGGAGAGTTCCACTCCTTCCGGCTGCCCAGCCAGGATCTCTGGCTCGACACCCTGCAGAAGATGAAGGCGGCGGGCTTCAACGCCGTGTCGCTGTACTTCGACTGGGGCTACCACTCCCCTGCGCCCGGCGTGTACGACTTCACTGGTGTACGCGATGTGGACAAGCTGTTGGACATGGCCAACGACCTGGGCATCTATGTGATCGCCCGGCCGGGTCCGTACATCAACGCCGAGGTCGACGGCGGCGGCTTCCCCGGCTGGCTGTCCTCGCGAGCGGGCAACACCCGCACCTCCGACCCGGAGTACATGAAGTACAGCGCCGAGTGGCAGACGCAGATCGACCGCATCATCAAGCGCCACCAGCTGACCAACGGCACCGGCTCGGTGATCGAGTACCAGGTGGAGAACGAGTACTACCACGGCACTGCGGCCGGCCGTGCGTACATGGGCCAGCTGGAAAAGCAGGCGAAGGACGACGGCATCACCGTGCCGCTGGTCGGCAACAACAACGGCACCTTCAACTCCGGTGACGCGGCTCTCGACGTGGATGGCGCCGACTCCTACCCGCAGGGCTTCAACTGCTCCAACCCCACCAAGTGGAACGGCGTTCCCGACATCAGCTACGACCACGTGCCCGGCAAGCCGCTGGTAACCGCCGAGTTCCAGGGCGGCGCCTTCGACCCGTGGGGCGGCCCGGGCTACGACAAGTGCGCGCAGCTGATCAACGACCAGTTCGCCGATGTGTTCTACAAGCAGAACATCGCGGTCGGCGCGACGTCGCAGAACTTCTACATGACCTACGGCGGCACCAACTGGGGCTGGCTGGGCATGCCCGAGAACTACACCTCCTACGACTACGGCTCCGCCATCCGTGAGAACCGGCAGCTCGACCCGAAGTTCGACCAGGACAAGCTGATCGGCTACTTCACCCAGGCCGTCGCGCCGCTCACCAAGACCGACTCACTGGCCGCAGCGCCCATCGACAACCCGAAGATCGTCGACACTGCGCGTATCAACCCCGACACCAGCACCCAGTTCCACGTTCTGCGGCACGCCAACTCCACCGCCACCACCAGCGACAGCGCCCACGCGACGATCGACCTGGGCGCCCACGCCGGGTACACCTACGACGACCCCGACCCCGTGCTCTCCTACTCGGGCTCCTGGTCGCACGTCGGAGCGGAGCAGAGCTACACCGACGGCGACTACAAGCACACCGAGTCGTTCTCGAACACCGCCGGGGACAGCGTGACCGTGCCCTTCACCGGCACCGGCGTGAAATGGATCAGCAGCCTCGACAAGAACCACGGCACCGCCGATGTATACCTCGACGGCACCAAGGTCAAGACCGTCGACACCTACGGCGCGTCCAAGCAGAACCAGTACACCGCCTACCAGGTGAGCAACCTCACCGATGGACCGCACACCCTGAAGCTCGTGGTGACCGGCACCAAGAACGCCGCCGCTTCGGACACGTTCGTGTCGGTCGACGCCATCGACGTCGCCACCGGCGCCGCTGCGACCGCGCCCGTCTACACCGTCCCACAGCAGCCTGGCACCGCCCTCACCCTCAACGGCCGCGAGTCGGCGATCATCGTCGCGAACTACGACCTGGGCGGCAACCAGCTCCAGTACTCCACCTCCCAGATCATGACCAACGCCACCATCGGCGGACGCGACATCGCCGTGCTCTACGGCGCCAAGGGCACAGACGGCGAGACGGACCTGCACTACAAGTCCAAGCCGACCGTCACCACCACCGGCGGAACCGTCGACACCACCTGGGACCCGGCCACCGGCGACCTGCGCCTGAACTACAAGCACGACGGCCTGACCCGCGTCAGCATCACCGGCGCCAGTCACCCGCTGACCTTGCTGCTCGCCGACACGCCGACCGCCAAGACCTTCTGGCGCCAGGACACCCCACAGGGTCCGGTGCTGGTCCGCGGCACCCACCTGCTGCGCGGCGCGGCCTACTCCCATTCGACGCTGAACCTGACCGGCGACGTCGACACCGACGGTTCACTTGAGGTCTTCGCCGACGCCGACTCCGTGACCTGGAACGGCAAGTCGGTCCACACGAAGGGCTCGGCGAACGGCAGCCTCACCGGCACCGTCCCCACCGCGGCAGCCATATCCCTGCCGGCGCTGACCGGCTGGAAGCACACCCAGGAATCCCCCGAGGCGCAGCCCGGCTTCAACGACTCCTCCTGGCAGGTCGCCGACAAGACCACCACCCACAGCACCACACAGCCAGGCAGCCTGCCCGTGCTGTTCGCCGACGACTACGGCTTCCACACCGGCAGCACCTGGTACCGCGGCCGGTTCACCGGCACCGGCAAGGAGACCGGCATCACCCTGGGCACACAGAGCGGCGGCAAGGCCGCGGCCTCCTCGGTCTGGCTCAACGGCACCTTCCTGGGCAGCTCCACCACCGACGGGCAGAAGACCTACGACTTCCCCAACGCGCTGGTCAAGAACGGCGCCGACAACGTGATCTCCGTCCTCACCGTGAACATGGGCCACGAGGAGGACTACGACGAGTCCAACGGCAACAAGGCCGCCCGCGGCCTGACCGGCGCCATGCTGACCGGCGCCCCGATGAACACCATCACCTGGCGGCTGCAGGGAGTCCGCGGCGGTGAGACCCCCGTCGACACCGTGCGCGGCCCGCTGGCCACCGGCGGCCTGTACGGCGAGCGCGCAGGCTGGATGCTGCCGGGTTACCCCACCGACAACTGGACCCCGACCACCCTGCCCGCCACCGACCACACCTCCGGCGTCTCCTGGTACACCACCGACCTCGCCCTCGACCTGCCCAAGGGACAGGACACCTCGCTGGGCCTGACCATCACCGACGACCCGTCCCGCAAGTACCGCGCCGAGATCTATGTCAACGGCTGGCACATGGGCAACTACGTCAACTACCTCGGCCCGCAGAACAGTTTCCCCGTCCCCAACGGCATCCTGAACCCCAACGGGAACAACCGGATCGCCATCGCCGTATGGAACCTGGACGGCTCCACCGGCGGCCTCGGCAAGGTCGCGCTGACCAACTACGGAAGCTACGCATCCTCACTCAAGGTCACCCAGAACGACAGCCCCCGCTACGACAAGACGCAGTACGCCATGCCGGCCGCCGCACAGGACGCGACGGTCGCCCTCAAGGTGCCCGGATCGTCCGGCGCCGGAAAGACCTTCACCGCCACCGCGACCTTCCAGGTGCCCGCCAACGCCTCCACAGCCACCGGCGTGACGGCGAAGCTCACCGCGCCAGGCGGCTGGACGGTCACCCCGAAGCCCACACCCACCGGCGCGCAGAAGGTAACCCCCGGCAGCTCCGTGACGTTCAGCTGGGACGTCACCACCCCCACCGACATGGCGAAGACCAACGTGCTGAAGGCAACCGCCACATTCACCCAGCGCCACCACTCCGCCACCGCCACCGACCAACGGATCGTCGCCACCGCCCCGCCCCCGCCGCCGGCCGGGGCCGATCAGGTCAGCGACCTGCCGTTCCTGTCCGCCAGCAACGGATGGGGCCCGGTCGAACGCGACCAGAGCGTCGGCGACACCGCGGCCAACGACGGCAAGCCACTCAAGCTCGGCGGCACCGTCTACGCCAAGGGTCTGGGCACCAACTCGCCCAGCGACGTACTGGTCTACCTCGCCGGGCAGTGCAGCAAGTTCACCGCCACCGTGGGCGTCGACAACGGCGACAACGGCACCGTCACCTTCTCCGTCCTCCTCGACGGCAAGGTCCTCACCACCACCCCCGTCCTGAACGGCAAGTCAACGCCCGTCACCATCGACGTTCCCGTCACCGACGGGCAGGTCCTCGACCTGTCCGTGGGAGACGGCGGCGACGGCAACGGCAACGACCACGGCGACTGGGGCAATCCCACACTGACCTGCACCTAACCCCGACATGACCTGGTGCGCCGGGTACGGTCGGACACCCGGCGCACCACCGTGTCGCAGCCCGCCTCACCAGCCTCGGGCTGTCACGAGGCGGGCTGTCCGAGGCTTGATCACAAACGCGAGAAGTGCTCCTGCCCCGAGCCACAGCACGAAGTCCCCGACTTGCGCCGAGGTTGCACGGTTGCACTGCACATCGACGACCCGCAGCCACTGCCACCAGTGCAGCAGGTCATAGGAGTGGCTGCGCACACTACCGGTCCGGTCTTCCCGGGCGATGAAGTCGATCAGGAACCTGCGGACCGGTTGTACGGCCTTGCCGTCTTCATCGAAGACGAGCCAGGGCACCGCGCCTGGGTCCGCGGCCACCCTCCCCCATCGCGGGAGCTGGACGGCCCGGCCTTCACGGGTCTACTCGTTCAACTCCGTCGCGGACCCTCGTCGTTCGGATGCGCAGTGTCCAACGACTAGGCCAGGTGGGGGACGTGCTCCGGCCCGGCATGTCCTCCGGCAGTGCGGTCAACGACTCGGTGCCGGCCTTCTGCACAGCCGATGGCGATGCGGCGGGTCCGGCGGGCGGGTTGGCGTAGTCGGCGAGGCTGGCGATGAGTTCGCGGGCTCCGGGGGTGTCCAGGACGACATCCTGGACGCGGGGGTTGAGGCCGTCGAGGTCGAGGATGTGGCGGGCGGCGGCCGGGGCGCGGAGGCGGTCGCGAACGTCCTCGATCCGGTCGGCGACGGGCGGGACGGGCTGGCGTCCGGGCCGGTGGACAGGTGTAGGTAGCCGAACGAGATCAGGCGGATCGGGGGCAAGGGTGCCTCCTGCTCGGTGGTG
>NZ_JBFAET010000209.1:0-15154 GCF_040642095.1 Streptomyces sp. NPDC020362 | reverse complement strand
CCGAGGCGCCCCCCGCCGTGCCCGCCCGCCCCGTCGGGGATCAGGACGGGCGCCCCAGGACCGCGGCGCCCGGGCCCCCGACCGCGTACACCAGCGCCGGGGCCTGCCGCGCCGTGACGCGCTGGATCACGGCGACCGCCAGGGCACCCGCCGAAAGGTTGAGGGTCTCGCCGGCGAGGAGGAGGGCGAGCGAAGTTCCCTGCCCCAGCCCGGTGCCCGCGGTGACGACCACCGCGCGCCCGACCCAGGCCGCCCACCACACGTTCACCAGGACCCTGTCGCGCCCCTTCACCGCGCCGGGGCCGCTCGCACCGTGCACGTCCAGGACGAGCCCGCGCGGCACCCAGAGGTTCACCACCGGGACCAGCCAGCTGGCCACGGCCCACGGCATGGTGCCGGGCAGGGGCGTGGGGGAGAGGAGTTGGGCGTTGCGCCGGCAGCGGGCGAACCACACCAGGAAGAGCACGACCGCCGCCGTCATCGTGTACACGCTCACCGTCGATGCCGTCGCATACGCACTCGAAGACGTGTCCTGCGGATGCAGGTGGTACGCCCGCATGGTCACCACCCGGTAGACGTCCACCACGGCTGCCGCGGCCACGGCGGCCTGGGCGGAACGGGCGAGCGGCCAGGGGGCCTTGGCGATGGATGCGGACACGGGGGGACACCTGCCTGTCGAAGGCGGCACGCGTGGGCGTGACGCGGAAGCGATGATCGGAGAAGCGGATCATAGGGCAGACGGCCCCGGTCCGCCCTCGGCGTGGGTGGCGCACTCGCACCCCGAGCCCGTGACGGGGAAAAATGGGCTCCAGTGATCGATCACACCGATGCGGAGGAGCGGACTGATGCCGCACGAGCGAGCAGGCAGGCCGGCCGGTCCCGAGGACCTTGTCGACGTGGCCCGGCTGGTCACGGCGTACTACGCGCTGCACCCGGACCCGGCCGACCCGGGGCAGCGCGTGGCGTTCGGTACCTCGGGACACCGGGGTTCTTCCCTGGCGACCGCCTTCAACGAGGACCACATCGCCGCCACCAGCCAGGCCATCTGCGAGTACCGCGCCTCGCAGGGCGTGGACGGCCCGCTGTACCTCGGCGCCGACACCCACGCGCTGTCCGAGCCCGCGAAGGTCACCGCGCTCGAGGTGTTCGCGGCCAACGACGTGACCGTGCTGGTCGACAGCGCGGACGGCTACACCCCGACCCCGGCCGTCTCGCACGCCATCCTCACCCACAACCGGGGCCGCACCTCCGGCCTCGCCGACGGTGTGGTCGTCACCCCGTCGCACAACCCGCCCGCCGACGGCGGCTTCAAGTACAACCCGCCCAGCGGCGGGCCGGCGGCCTCCGGGGCGACCTCCTGGATCCAGGACCGGGCCAACCAGATCATCGCGGGCGGCCTGAAGGACGTTCAGCGGCTGCCGTACACCCGCGCACTTGCAGCGGACACCACCCAGCGGTACGACTTCCTGGGCGCCTATGTCGGCGACCTGCCGAGCGTCCTGGACCTCGACGCGATCCGCGCGGCCGGCCTGCGCATCGGCGCCGACCCGCTCGGCGGCGCGTCGGTCGCCTACTGGGGCCGGATCGCCGAGGAGCACCGCCTCGACCTGACCGTGGTCAATCCCCACACCGACCCCACCTGGCGGTTCATGACGCTGGACTGGGACGGCCGGATCCGGATGGACTGCTCGTCGCCGTACGCGATGGCCTCCCTCATCGAGCAGCGCGACCGCTTCCGCATCGCCACCGGCAACGACGCCGACGCCGACCGCCACGGCATCGTCACCCCGGACGCGGGCCTGATGAACCCCAACCACTACCTCGCCGTCGCCATCTCCTACCTCTACCGGCACCGCGAGCAGTGGCCCGCCGACGCGGGCATCGGCAAGACGCTCGTCTCCTCCACGATGATCGACCGCGTCGCCGCCGACCTGGGCCGCCGACTGGTCGAGGTACCGGTCGGGTTCAAGTGGTTCGTGGACGGACTCGCGGCGGGCACCCTCGGGTTCGGCGGTGAGGAGTCGGCCGGCGCGTCCTTCCTGCGCCGGGACGGCTCGGTGTGGACCACCGACAAGGACGGCATCATCCTGGCCCTGCTCGCCTCCGAGATCACGGCGGTCACGGACAGGACACCGTCGCAGCACTACGCCGACCTGACCGACCGCTTCGGCGAACCCGCCTACGCCCGCATCGACGCCCCCGCGACCCGGGAGCAGAAGGCGCTGCTCGGCAAGTTGTCCCCGGCCCAGGTCACCGCCGACACCCTCGCGGGAGAGACGGTCACCGGCGTGCTGACCGAGGCGCCGGGCAACGGCGCCGCCATCGGCGGGATCAAGGTCACCACCGCCAACGCCTGGTTCGCGGCCCGTCCTTCGGGCACCGAGGACGTCTACAAGATCTACGCCGAGTCGTTCCTCGGCGCGGGCCATCTGGCCCGGGTGCAGGAGGAGGCCAAGGGCGTGGTCCTCACCGCGCTCGGCGGCTGAGACCGCGGGACCGTACGGCGACGGCCCGCGCGACGCGTGCGCGCAGGCCGTCGCCGCGTGAGTTCAGCCGCGTGCTCGGCCCTGCTCCAGGCGGTCCAGCACGGCCTGCGCCATCGCGGCCTCGCCCGTGGCGTTGGGGTGGGCGGGGGCCGCGGGCGCGGCCGGCTGCAGCGGCTCGATCCACCGGTCCGCGGGCGCCTTGCACATGTCGTGGCCGACCGTGGGGCGGTAGGTGTCGACGTACTCGACCCGGTTCCATGCGGCCACCAGACGCAGCATCAGGTTCAGCCGCTTCTCGGTGTCCCGCAGGTAGGGGAAGTCCTTCCGTGCGAACGGCACCGACGGGAAGCAGCCGCTGCCGTCGTCCGGCAGCAGGTCCGGGTAGCCGACGAGGAGCACCCGCGCGTGCGGGGCACGGGCGTGCACGGCGTGCAGCACCCGGTCGATCTTCGGCGCGGTCTCCAGGACGGTGAGCGCCAGCCGGTCGTATCCCAAGGCGTTGTAGGAGCGTTCGCAGGGATTGCCCGTCGGGTCCTGCGCGCCGAGGCGGGCACACGTGCCGATGATCGAGCCGAAGCCCACGTCGTTGCCGCCGATCTGCACCGTCACGAGGTCGGTGTCCCGTCCCAGCGCGTCGAGCTGGGGACCGTTGGAGCCCTGCGGCTTCCACATCTCGTTCGTGGTGGCCCCGGAGCAGCTCACGTCCTTGAACGCGGTCGCGTGCCGCTGCGCCGCCACGAGCGAGGGGTAATTGTGGTCGGAGCGGGCGCAGTCGGCGTCGACCTGGCGGGGGATGAACGGGCCCGAGGTGTACGAGTCGCCGAGCGAGACGTAGGCGGGGTCGCGGCCGTGCCCGGCCGGTTGCGCGGTGGCGGGCGTCGTGGACGCGGCGACGAGGGCACAGCCCCCCAGTGCCGCGCCCAGTACGGCGATCCGCCGCCGGCCTCTCGCCCCGTCCGTCCCCTGTATGCCGTTCGCCATGGAATCCTCCCCCTGAGGCCGGTACATCGCGCGGGGCCGCGCCCAGGAGCGGACCTCGCGCGTTCAACCGGCCCTGTATACCGTCCGGTAGGTCGCGCGGACCAGAAGCGGGAAGGAACATTCGTACCCGGGGGGAAGGGAACGGCAACCGGGTCCCCGCGGTCGGGCGGGGACCGGATCTGCGTCTCCGGCGGAGAGGGCAGGATTCGAACCTGCGTGGGCCTTGTGGGGCCCGACCTCGAGGCGTGCTCGCTGGTCCCCGATCAACCACTCCGGGCACCTCTCCCCGTGACCGGCTTCCGGATTCCCGTGCCGTTCACGAGAACAACGATGCCAGGACCCGCTGACGCAGTCCTGACGCGTCCGGCCGTGTCACCGGGACGGGCGATCCGCGGCGCACGGCAGCTGCGACGTCCCGCTGCCACGGTCACGGGGAGAGCCTGCTCTCTCATGCGCCCCAGAGCGTGACGTACACCGGGGGACGGAACCGGGAGGGCGGGACGCCCGCGCCGGGCGCGCGCATGATGCGGGTCGCTGCGGGCGTGTGCAGGAAGTGCAGGAACGCGTCGGTGGCCGGGGAACGCTGCTCCGGCCGCAGGACGGTGGCGTGCCAGGTGGCGTCCGACGGCGTGGCCGGGGTCTCCAGGATGCGCAGTTCGTCTCGCCGGATGCGGGGCGACACCAGATGGGCGGGCGCCGGCGCCACCCCTGCGCCCTCGGCTGCGGCCGCCCAGGTCGCGGCCTGGTTGGGGAACACCCACACATGCCCCTCGGCCACTCCGAGCCGACGCAGCAGCCGCCCGGAGTCCGCGTCCGGATCGGTCCCGGAGGAATCGACCAGCCACGACCACTGCGGCGGCGGGCCGGGCGGCCGCGGTGACCTGGCACGGGTCACCACGACCAGCTCGGTGCGGAACAGCGGCTCGCTGACCAGCTCGCCCCTGCGGGCGGCGCCGGGACACGGCCCGAGCGCGACGTCGGCCAGCCGGTTCTCCACCAGCACGCGTATCCCGCTGCCCGAGGCCACCGCGAACGAGGTCTCCGTCCGGCGCCCCGAGCGACAGGCGAAGGCCTCCACGAGCGAGGGGAGCACGAACTCGGCCAGCGTGCTCGTGGCGACGACCCGCAGTTCGTCGGGCGCGCCCCGTGCCGCCCGTACCGCGGCCTCGGCGTCCGCGCTCAGCGCGACCATCCGCGACGCGACCGGCAGCAGCCGCGCCCCGGCGGGCGTCAGGCGCATCCCACCGCCGCCGGTGCGCCGGATGAGCGGATCGCCGAAGTGGGTGCGCAGCGCGGCGAGCGCCTGCGACACCGCAGGCTCGCTCACGTCCAGAGTCCGCGCCGCAGCGCTGACCGAACCGAGCCGCGCAACCAGCACGAAGGCGCTGAGCTGCGTCACGGTCACCATCCGATTTTGCCGCGTTTGGGGAGATAAGTGAATGCTTATATGTCCATTGCGCGGCCGGTGGGAAGAGCGCAGCATCGCTGCAGCAACGGGCAAGAACGATCCAGGAGGGCCCGATGCAGGTTCCGGCTGCATTCCAGTACGAGAGGGCCACCAGCCTCAAGCAGGCGATCGAGCTGCTCACACGGTACGGCCCCGAGGCACGGGTGGTGGCGGGCGGACACAGCCTGCTGCCGATGATGAAACTGAGGCTGGCCCAGCCCGAAGCCCTCATCGACATCAACGGCCTCGGCGAGCTGGCGCTGATCCGGGTGGACGGGCACGACCTGGCCGTCGGAGCGATGGTCCGCCACGCGGAACTGCTCGCCTCGCCGGTCGTCGGCGAACACTTCCCCATCCTGCGGGACGCGGAGCGGGTCATCGCCGATCCGCTCGTACGCAACCGCGGCACCGTGGGCGGTTCGCTGTGCCAGGCCGATCCGTCGGAGGACCTGTCCGCGGCCTTCTCGGCACTGCGGGCGACCCTCGTCGCCCAGGGCCCCGGAGGCAGGCGCACCATCGGCATCAGGGAGTTCTTCCTCGGACCGTACGAGACCGCGCTGGACGAGGCGGAGCTTCTGGTGGAGATCCGTGTGCCCATCCGTTCGCACGCCAGCGCCTACCGGAAGGTCGAGCGCCGGGTCGGCGACTGGGCGGTCGTCGCGGCGGGAGCGGTGCTGGAGATCTCCGGCGGGCTCATCACCGAGGCCGGTATCGGGCTGACCGCCGTGGGTGCCCCATGGTTCGTTGCCGAGCAGGCCGAGGACTTCCTCGGCGGCGGACGCCCGGACGACGAGGCCTTCGCCGAGGCGGGCCGGATCGCCT
Source organism: Streptomyces sp. NPDC020362 (assembly GCF_040642095.1). NCBI lineage: Bacteria > Bacillati > Actinomycetota > Actinomycetes > Kitasatosporales > Streptomycetaceae > Streptomyces > Streptomyces sp. NPDC020362. Next base: position 9,418 of record NZ_JBFAET010000209.1, on the reverse strand, counting down.
CGCAGGAGTGCAGGCCGACGGCCGACCAGCGCGGCCCGGTCGACTACAAGCGGCATCTGGCCGGGGAGCTGACCACGCGGGCGCTGCGCGCCGCCGCCGCACGCGCGCAGGGGCAGGAGGCGTGACATGCGGATCACCGTGAGCGTGAACGGCGAGCAGCACACGAGGGACGTGGAGCCCAGGCTGCTGCTCGTGCACTTCCTGCGCGACGAACTCGGGCTCACCGGCACCCACTGGGGCTGTGACACCTCCAACTGCGGGGTTTGTACCGTCTGGCTGGACGGGACGCCGGTCAAGTCCTGCACCGTGCTCGCGGTGATGGCCGACGGCCATGAGGTGCGGACCGTCGAGGGCCTGGCGCACGGCACCGAACTCGACCCGGTGCAACAGGGGTTCATCGCCTGTCACGGGCTGCAGTGCGGCTTCTGCACGCCGGGGATGATGATGACGGCCCGCTGGCTGCTCGACCACGACGCGGATCCGTCCGAGGAGGACATCCGCGAGGCCATCTCCGGACAGATGTGCCGCTGCACCGGCTACGAGAACATCGTGCGCTCCATCCGCTGGGCCGCCGAGCACGGCGGCGGGTCGGGGACCGCCGACGCGGGCACCGAGCCAGCGCCCGGCCGCGAGGAGGTGCGGGCATGACGACCACCGAGGAACGGCCGGTCGGCTTCGGACGGATGCCCCGCAAGGAGGATGCGCGGTTCGTCCGCGGCCACGGCACCTACGTCGACGACGTCCGGCTGCCCGGGATGCTGTACGGCGCCGTCCTGCGCAGCCCGCTGGCGCACGCCCGGATCGTGTCGGTCGACACCAGCGCCGCCGAGGCACACCCGAGGGTCAAGGCCGTGATCACGGGGGAGACCCTCGCCGGTCTCGGGCTGGCGTGGATGCCCACGCTCTCGTACGACACACAGGCGGTGCTGGCCACCGACAAGGTGCGCTTCCAGGGCCAGGAGGTCGCCTTCGTCGTCGCCGAGGACCGCTACGCAGCCCGGGACGCCCTCGAACTGATCGACGTGGAGTACGAATCGCTCCCGCCGGTCGTCGACGCCCGCCGGGCGCTCGAACCGGACGCGCCGGTGATCCGCGACGACAAGGAACACCAGGGCGACAACCACATCTTCGACTGGTCGGCGGGCGACAAGGAGCGCACGGACGAGGTCTTCGCGGCCGCCGACGTCGTGGTGGAGCAGGACATGCTGTACCCGCGGGTGCACCCCGCGCCGCTGGAGACCTGCGGCACGGTCGCGGACATGGACGCGGTCACCGGGAAGCTGACGGTGTGGTCCACCACCCAGGCCCCGCACGCCCACCGCACGATCTACGCGATGGTGACCGGCATCCCGGAGCACAAGATCCGGATCATCTCCCCCGACATCGGGGGCGGCTTCGGCAACAAGGTCGGCATCTACCCCGGTTACGTGTGCGCGGTCGTCGGCTCGATCGTCACCGGCAAGCCGGTCAAGTGGGTGGAGGACCGCTCGGAGAACCTGATGAGCACCTCCTTCGCCCGCGACTACCACATGCACGGGGAGATCGCGGCGACGAAGGACGGGAAGATCCAGGGCCTGCGCGTCCATGTGATCGCCGATCACGGCGCGTTCAACGCCACCGCACAGCCGTCGCAGTTCCCGGCCGGCTTCTTCAGCGTCTTCACCGGCTCGTACGACCTGGCCGCCGCACACTGCACCGTGACCGGCGTCTACACCAACAAGGCCCCCGGCGGCGTCGCCTACGCCTGCTCGTTCCGCGTGACCGAGGCCGTGTACCTGGTCGAGCGGATGGTCGACGTGCTCGCGGACACGCTCGGCACGGACCCGGCCGAGCTGCGGATGCGCAACCTGCTGCGGCCCGGGCAGTTCCCGTACAAGACGCAGACGGGGTGGGAGTACGACTCCGGCGACTACCCGAAGGCCCTGCGGCTGGCCATGGACATCGCGCACTACGACGACCTGCGCCGGGAGCAGGCCGACAGGCGCGAGCGCGGCGAGCTGATGGGCATCGGGGTCAGCTTCTTCACCGAGGCCGTCGGTGCGGGCCCCCGCAAGCACATGGACATCCTCGGACTGGGCATGGCCGACGGCGCCGAACTGCGGGTGCACCCGACCGGCAAGGCCGTCCTGCGGATCTCCGTACAGACCCAGGGGCAGGGCCACGAGACGACCTTCGCGCAGATCGTCGCCGAGGAACTGGGCATCCCGCCCGACGACGTCGAGGTGGTGCACGGCGACACCGACCAGACCCCGTTCGGGCTCGGCACGTACGGATCCCGCTCGACGCCGGTGTCCGGGGCGGCGGCCGCGATGGTCGCCCGCAAGGTGCGCGAACGCGCGAAGATCGTCGCCTCCGCGATGCTCGAAGTGAGCCCGGACGACCTGGAATGGGAGAAGGGCCGCTGGTACGTCACGGGCGACCCCGACCAGGGCAGGACCATGGCCGAGATCGCGCTCGCCGCGCACTCCAGCCTGGAGCTGCCCGAGGGCGTGGAGGGCCACCTGGACGCGACCTGCGTCTACAACCCGCCGAACCTCACCTTCCCCTTCGGCGCCTACGTCTGCGTCGCCGACGTGGACGCGGGCACCGGCCAGGTGAAGATCCGCCGGTTCATCGCCGTGGACGACTGCGGCAACCGGATCAACCCCATGATCGTCGAGGGTCAGGTGCACGGCGGGCTCGCCGACGGCGTCGGCATGGCGCTCATGCAGGTGATCGCCTTCGACGAGGACGGCAACTGCCTCGGCGGATCGTTCATGGACTATCTCCTGCCCACCTCGGTCGAGTGCCCGTCCTGGGAGCTCGGCGAGACCGTCACCCCCTCCCCGCACCACCCCATCGGCGCCAAGGGCATCGGAGAGTCCGCCACGGTGGGCTCGCCCGCCGCAGTGGTCAACGCCGTGGTCGACGCGCTGAAGCCGCTCGGCGTGCGCCACGTCGACATGCCGCTGACACCCGCCGCGGTGTGGCGCGCCGCCCAGGGCCGACCGCTGCGCACCGACCTGGCGATCACCTGAGGCCCCCGCGATGACGAACATCGAACTGCTGACCCGCGCGGACGTGCTCCGGCACGGCCGGACCCCGTTCGTCCTCGCCACCGTCGTCCACGCGGAGCGGCCCACGAGCGCGAAGCCCGGGGACAGCGCGCTGGTGCTGCCGGACGGCACCGTCGAGGGCTTCGTGGGCGGCACCTGCGCCGAGACGACGGTGCAACTGCAGGGCCTGCGGGTGCTGGAGAGCGGCCAGTCGCTGCTGCTGAGGATCACGCCCGCCGCCGGCACCGGCACCCAAGGCGCACAGGAGCCCGCCGAAGGCCTGGTCACGGTGGCCAATCCCTGCCTGTCGGGCGGGACGCTCGACATCTTCCTGGAGGTCAACCTCCCTCCGGCGCTGGCCTACGTCTACGGACACGCCCCCATCGCCCGCGCCCTGCTCGACGTCGGCCGCGTGCTCGGCCTCGACGCCCGGCCGGCCCCGCCCGGGGAGCCGCTGCCGCCCGATCTGGACGTCGTCGTCATCGCCACGCACGGCCGCGACGAGGAGACCGTACTGATCGAGGCCGCACGTTCCGGGGTCCCGTACGTCGGGCTGGTCGCCAGTCCGAAGCGCGGCGCGGCGGTGCTCGCCGCGCTGGACCTGACCGCGGAGCAACGCGCGCGCATCCACACCCCGGCCGGGCTGGACATCGGCGCGCGGACCCCGGCGGAGATCGCGCTGTCGGTGTACGCCGAGATCGTCGCGCTGCGGCCGCAGGCGGCCCGGGCCGTGCGCCCCGCAGCCGAGACCACCGTGCCCGAGGGCGTGGCCGAGGGCGTGGATCCCGTGTGCGGCATGACCGTGGCGATCACGCCCGCCACCCTGTCGGCGGACCGGGCCGGCAGCAGGGTGTACTTCTGCGGGCCGGGGTGCCAGCACGCCTTCGCCGACGAGCCCTCCCGTTACGCGCATGCCTGACGTCGACCCCCTCGTACCCGATGTCCCCGCCCTGCGCTCGCGTCTGGGAGCGGTCGGCTACCTGGCCGACGACGCCCTGGCCACGGCGCTGCTGCTGGCCGTGCGTATGCGGCAGCCGATCCTGCTGGAGGGCGAGCCCGGCGTCGGCAAGACCGAGGCGGCCCGCGCGCTCGCCGCCGTGCTCGACACCCCGCTGATCCGGCTGCAGTGCTACGAGGGACTGTCCTCGGCGGAGGCCCTCTACGAGTGGAACTACCCCCGCCAGCTGCTGGCCATCCGGCTGGCCGAGTCCCGCGGGGAGCCCCTGCGGGACGCCGACCTGTTCACCGACGACTACCTCCTGCCACGGCCGCTGCTCGCCGCGATCTGCCACCCCGGACCGCGGCCGGCGGTACTGCTCATCGACGAAGTCGACCGCGCCGACGACGAGTTCGAGGCGTTCCTGCTGGAACTGCTCGCCGATGCCGCGGTCACCATCCCCGAACTCGGCACCCGGACGGCCGCGGTGCCGCCGGTGGCCGTCCTGACCTCCAACCGCACCCGGGATCTGCACGACGCACTCAAGCGCCGCTGCCTCTACCACTGGATCGACTACCCGGACACCGCACGCGTCGCCGCGATCATCCGCAGACGGGTGCCGGAGTCGGCCGAGTGGCTGGCCACGCGCGTGGCACGCGGGGTGGCCCGCCTGCGCGCCCGGCAGGAGCTCACCAAGCCGCCCGGCATCGCCGAGGCCATCGACTGGGCGGGCGCGCTGCACGCGCTGGGGCTCTGCGTGCTCGACGCCGCCGCCGCCGACCGCACCCTGGGCGCCGTCCTCAAGTACGCCGAGGACCTGGAGGCCGTGCGCCGGACCGGACTGGCGCAGCTGGTCGACGCGGAGGCCGGCTCCGATGCCTGACCTGCCCGGCCCGTCCGACCTTCTTGGCCCGTCCGACCTGCCTGACCTGCCGGAACTGGCCGCCTCGTTCGCCGCAGCCCTGCACGGCGCGGGAATCACGGTCGGCCCCGACCGCACCCGGAGCTTCGCGCGGGCGCTCACCCTGCTGGCGCCGTCGACGACAGGGGAGCTGCGGCACTGCGCGCTCGCCACCCTGGTGTCCGACCGCGAGCAGATCGAGCCGTTCGACGCGGTCTTCCGGGAGGTCTTCGGCGGCCCGGCCGACCGCGGAGCACAGCGCGGGCAGCCCGGCGCCCCGGCCCGATCGCTCCCGGACACCGTTCCCGGCCGCGTCCCCGGCAGCCGCAACGCCACGGCGGACGCACGGAGCCGGGACACCGGCGCACAGCCCCGGGAGGCTCCCGTACCCCTCACCGCCAGTCCGCTCGACCGCCTCGCAGACCGCGACTTCGCGGACCTGTCCGCCGAGGAACTGGCGCGGCTCTCCGAAGTGATGCGCACCATGGTGCTGCACACTCCGACCCGGCCGTCCCGTCGACGCCGCACCGCGCACCACGGTGCGCGCATCGATGTGCGCCGCACCCTCTCCGCCAGCCGGCGCACCGGCGGATACCCGCTGCGGCTGCGGCGCTTCGTGCCCCGCGCCCGCCCCCGCGACCTCATCGTGCTCTGCGACATCTCCGGATCGATGGAGCCCTATGCCCGCGCGATGCTCCAGCTGCTCTACTGCGCCGCCCGGGCCACCCGCGCCGAGGTCTTCACCTTCGCCACCCGGCTCACCCGCCTCACGCCCGTCCTCCGGCGGGCCGGGCCGGACGACGCCCTGGCGCGGGCCGGACGGGCGGCCCCGGACTGGTCGGGGGGTACCCGGATCGCGGAGTGCCTGGCGGAGTTCAACGAGCGGTTCGGCCGGCGCGGCATGGCGCACGGCGCGGTGGTCGCCATCATCTCCGACGGCTGGGACACCGGCGCACCCGTCGACCTCGCCACCCACATGGCGCGGCTGTCCCGGGTCGCCCACCGCGTCATATGGGTCAACCCGCGCACGGCAAGTCCGCGCTACCGTCCGCTCGTGGCCGGCATGGCCGCGGCGCTGCCCTACTGCGACGCGGTCGTCAGCGCCCACAGCCTCGCGGCCCTGGACGACTTCACCGCCGCTCTGTCCGCCCCGCGCCGCCGCCGGTGACCCTGCCCCGGGGCGCTGCCGTCCATGCCCTGCCCGGGACCGGGGGATGCGCACCCTCGGCGTATCCGGGGACGCCGTGGCCGGTCCGGGAACTCGGATCTCCCGCGCGGTGTCCGGCCGCCGAGCCGGAGCCGCCGACCCCCGGCCGGAAAACGGTGTTTGGCCGAGAAGGTCCCCGGCACACAAACGGTGGCCTGCATTCCGTGCACGAGCCGGGGGCGCGTACCCGCCAATACCGCCCGGACGCAGGGGTGTTCCGCCGGCTCCCGAGAGCCCCTCGGACCACCCGCCCGCACCGTGCGCGTACACGGTCCGCGACGTTGCGTCACAGATTCATCGCATCACCTTCACGTTACGCACACTTTCGGCCGATCGGTGTGCGGGGTGCTTCCGGCGGGGCAGACGCCGCGCTCACCGCATGCCTAGCCTCCCGGGCCATGCGATCACCTCTGATGAGACGCCTGGGACCGCTGTCCTCGCCCTCGTCCTCGCCGTCTTCGGCCTCGCCCCGGCGGCCAGTGCCGACCCGGCGCCGGCCGCGCTGACTTCAGCACCGACAGCGCCACCACCATCCCCGGCGGCACGGTGCACCTGTCGATGACCATCACCAACAACAAGACCTACGACATCTGGTTCGTGTACCAGACCATCGACCCGACCTGGCTCACCACCCAGCGCCCCGACCTGAAGTACAGCTTCACCGGCTGCAGCCTGGCCACCGCCGCCGGGGGCACCGCCTGTTCCGGCACCGGTCCGGCCAGCCTCGGCGCCGACTGCGGCGCGACCATCCCGCCCGGCCGGAGCCGCACCGTCACGCTGACCCTCCAGGTCGCCGCCGACTCCGGCTGCAACGGCAACATCGGCTTCTACTCGTACTACTACGCCGAGTTCAGCGACAGTACGAACAACAGCGGTGGCCCCGTCTACACGCCCGAGGCGCGCGTACTCTGCGCCTGACGGACCAGTCGGACCCATGGTGCGAGTGACCTGAACCGGACCCTCTGGGCAGATCCTGCCTGGTCTGGACCACTGGCACTTCGCCCGGCGGGCCCCATCGGCCCGCCGGTGTGTCATACCGGCCCGGACTAGCACACCGGAGCGGACGGACTGCCGCCGTCTCCCGTGCGGCGGCGACGGGAAGACGGCCGAACGGGTTGCCTCGCGCCCCCTTTGGCCGCCTGTACTTTTCCGTCAGGTTTCGTAAGGCGACCGCAATAGCTACACACAGCCATCACCATGTGACGCGACGGATGCGTCGACGACCGGCTTCTGAGGGGGACGCCGGCGTCGCGCAAGGGGGTGCGTCCGCTCCACGGGAGCCGTACTCGCCCCTGCCCGGGGAGGGGACTTCACCGCATGAAGCGGACCATATGCACCACGGCCCTGACGGCCGGTGCACTCATTGCCGCGCTCGGTCTGCCGGCCGCAACGGCCCAGGCCGGCACCGCGGCGCCGCGCATCGACCTCAGAGTCCTGGTGGTCGGCGACGGCGGTCCGGCCACCGACGCCATCGCCGCCGAACTCGACGCGGCGGGAACGCCGTACACCGAGGTCGACCTCACACGCTCGAACCGTCCCACCGTCGACGCCGCCTTCCTCGCGGACACCGTCGACGGGCGGCCCCGCGCCAAGTACCAGGCCGTCGTCCTGCCCAACGACAACCCGTTCGCCGCCGGCTCCGCCGAGATGGCCGCGCTCGCCTCCTACGAACAGACGTACGCCGTCCCCCAGGTCGACGCGTACACCTACGCCCGCCCCGCGGCAGGCCTCCAGTACCCGGTCACCGGCGGCTACTCGGGCAGCATCGACGGCGTGCAGGCCCAGGTGACCGCCGCGGGCAGGGCCGGACCCTTCGGCTACCTCGACGGCGCCGTCCCCTTCGAGGACAACTCGTCCTCCGTGGGCGAGAGTTACGCCTACCTGTCGACCCCCGCACCCGGCGCCGACTTCACCCCGTACGTCCAGGCACCCGTCCCGGGCACCTCCCGGCAGGGCTCACTGGTCGGCGAGTACCGGCACGACGGGCGGCGCGAGCTGGTCGTCACCTTCGTCTGCAACCAGTACCAGGAGCAGTTCCGGCTGCTGGCCCGGGGCATCGTGGAATGGATGACCGGCGGTGTGCACCTCGGCGCCACCCGCAACTACTTCGCCGTCCACGTGGACGACGTGTTCGCCGCCGACGACCGCTGGGACACCCGGCTCAACTGCACACCCAGCGACGTCGACTGCACCAACGGGGCCGGAACACCGAACCCGATCCGCATGACCCCCGCCGACGTCGACTACGCCACCGCCTGGCAGAAGGGCCACCATTTCACCCTCGACCTCGTCTACAACGGATCCGGCAGCGTGGACGAGCGCGAGGACAACAACGGCGTCGACACGCTCGCCGACAAGCTGATCGCCGACCGCGACCAGTTCCGCTGGGTCAACCACACCTACACGCACGCCTTCCTCGGCTGCGAACAGGACATCACCGTGGTGCCCTGGAAGTGCCGGACCAACGCCGACGGCAGCACCCAGTGGGTCGGCCGGAGCGCCATCGACGACGAGATCGCCAACAACCGCGTCCGGGGACGGATCAGCGGACTTCCCCTGCAGCCCGACGAGTTGGTCACCGGCGAGCACTCGGGACTGCGGATCCTGCCGCAGCAGTCCGACGACAACCCCAACCTCGCCCCCGCCCTCGCCGACGAGGGCATCGGCTGGATCGCCTCCGACAACTCCCGCGACCCCGAACAGCGCACGGTCGGCAACGCCACCACGGTCGCCCGCTACCCGATGAACGTCTTCTACAACGCCGGGCACGTCGCCGAGCAGGTCGACGAGTACAACTGGCTCTACACCAGCCGCGCCCAGGGCGGCAGCGGCATCTGCGAGGACAACCCCACCACCACCTGCCTGCCCGCGCCGCTGAACACCGGCACCGGCTACGGCGACCACATCGTGCCGCTGGAGACCCGCATCGCCCTCGGCCACGTGCTCTCCAACGACCCCAAGCCGCACTTCGTCCACCAGTCCAACCTCGCCGAGGACCGCATCGCCTACCCCGTCCTCAACGGCGTGCTCGGCGGCTACGACGGCCTGTTCGCGGACAACACCCCGCTGGTGAACCTGAGAATGAAGGACATCGGCACCGAACTGCAGCGCCGTGCAGCCTGGAAGACCGCCGTGAACGCCGACCAGGTCACCGCCTACCGCATCGGCGACACCGTGACCGTACAGGCACCGAACGGCGTCCATGTAACCGCGACCCTGCCCAGCGGCACCACGCTCCGCGGCAGTGCCTTCGGCAGCGCCTACGCGGGCGAGGTGTCCGGCTGGACCGCCTCCTCGGGCGGTACGCAGACCTTCACCCTGCCGTCCTTGGCCGCGGC
>NZ_JBFAET010000208.1:0-15329 GCF_040642095.1 Streptomyces sp. NPDC020362 | reverse complement strand
CTCGACAACGACCGCAACCAGATCGAGCTGTTCACCGCCCTGCTGCTCTCCCTGCCCGGCTCACCGATCCTCTACTACGGCGACGAGATCGGCATGGGCGACAACATCTGGCTCGGCGACCGCGACGCCGTACGCACCCCCATGCAGTGGACCCCCGACCGCAACGCCGGATTCTCCTCCTCCGACCCCGGACGGCTGTTCCTGCCGACCATCATGGACCCGGTCTACGGCTACCAGGTCACCAACGTCGAAGCATCCATGTCCTCGCCCTCGTCGCTGCTGCACTGGACCCGCCGCATGATCGAGATCCGCAAGCAGAATCCTGCCTTCGGACTGGGGTCCTACACCGAACTGCAGTCCTCCAACCCGGCGGCGATCGCGTTCCTGCGCGAGTACGAGGACGACCTGGTGCTGTGCGTGCACAACTTCTCGCGGTTCGCGCAGCCCACCGAGCTGGACCTGAGGCGGTTCAGCGGGCGGCATCCGGTCGAGCTGTTCGGCGGGGTGCGCTTCCCCGCGATCGGCGAGCTGCCGTACCTGCTGACCCTCGCGGGTCACGGCTTCTACTGGTTCCGGCTGCGCCGGGACACGGCGTAGCACCCCGGTGGTGGGGCGGTTCCTGCCGTCCCACCGCGGGCACGCATCAGCGACACCCCGACGACCCGGGGAAAGGACGTGGCGCCCATGGCGGACACGGTCAGCTCTTCCGACACCACGAGTACGACCGGTCATCCCCTCGTTTCGCTCGAACCCCTGTTGCGCGACTGGCTGCCGAGACAACGCTGGTTCGCGGGCAAGGGACGTCCGGTCACCGGGTTCACCCCGCTGGCCGCCACCGAACTGCTGCCCTGCAGCGGCCGGCTGGGCCTCTACCACCTGCTCCTGCGCGTCCACCAGCCCCCCGTACCGGGCGCCCCGCCGCACCCGGGCGACTGCTACCAGCTGCTGATAGGCGTGCGCGAGGTGCTGCCGCCCCGGCTGGCGCCCGCGCTGATCGGACATGTGGCCCACGGACCGCTCGCCGGACGCACGGTATACGAGGCCCTGTACGACCCCCGGCCCGCCGAAGTGCTACTGGAGGCCCTGCGCACCCGGGCGCGCATCGGCGGGCTCCGTTTCGAACGGGACCCGGACCAGGAGATCCGGGACGGGCTCGTGGCCCGGCTGATGACCGCCGAGCAGTCCAACTCGTCGATCGTCTACGGCGATACGTTCATCCTGAAGCTGTTGCGCCGGGTCGTTCCCGGCGTCAATCCCGACCTGGAGATACCGCTCGCCCTGGCCCGCGCGGGCTGCGCCCGGGTGCCCGCGCCGACGGCCTGGCTCCGGGCCGAGCTGGACGGGCAGCCGTACACCCTGGCCGTGCTGCAGCCCTTCGTGAGCGGCGCGAGCGACGGCTGGGAGCTGGCGCTGCGCGAACTGGCCAAGGGCGAGGACTTCGTCGCCGAGGCCCGGGCGCTGGGCCGGGCCACCGCCGAGGTGCACACCGCCCTCGCCCGCGCCCTGCCCACGGTCACCCTGGGCCAGGCCCAGCTGCGGCAGCTGGTGGACGGCATGACCGGGCGGCTGGAGGCGGCCGTGCAGGCGGTGCCCGCGCTGCGGCCGTACGAGAGCGGGCTGCGCTCCGCCTTCACCGCGCTGGCCGGCCCGGTGGCCGAGGGCCGCACCTGGACCGCGCAGCGCATCCACGGCGATCTGCACCTCGGCCAGTGCCTGCGCTCGGCGAGCGGACAGTGGTCCCTGATCGACTTCGAGGGTGAGCCGGTCCGGCCGCTGGCCGAGCGGCGCATGCCGCAGCCCGCGGTGCGGGACATCGCCGGGATGCTGCGCTCGTTCGACTACGCCGCCCGCTCGGCGAGCCCGCCCGCGCCCCGGTGGGCGCACGGCTGCCGGGCCGCCTACTGCGCCGGGTACGCGGAGATCACCGGCCGCGACCCGCGTACGGACGCCATGCTGCTACGCGCCTATGAGACCGACAAGGCGGTCTACGAGGTGGTCTACGAGGCCCGCCATCGCCCCGACTGGCTGCCGGTACCGCTGAGTGCGGTGCGCCGCCTCTCCCTGCCCGACCAGGAGGCTAGTTCGTGACGCCCAAGGCCAAGAAGGAATCCGCGGCCGAGAAGGACACCCCGGTCAAGAAGGACACCACAGCCGGGGAGGAGACTCCGGCCGAGAAGAAGACCGCCGCCAGGAAAGACACCCCGGCCAGGAAGAAGACCGCCACCAGGAAGGTGCCGGCACAGGAGGCCCCAGGGAGGACGAAGGCGAAGGCGAAGGCGCCCGGCAAGGCGACCGGGACGGCGTCCGGGACGGTGCCGCGACAGGGGGTCGCCGTCTCCCCTGCCGTGCCTGCCGCGGACCGTGAGCGTCTGCGCCACGGCACCCACCACGATCCGCACTCCGTCCTCGGCGGCCACCCGGTCCCCGGCGGCATCGCCTTCCGGGCCTTCCGCCCGTACGCGCAGGCGGTCACCGTGGTCTGCGCAGATCTGCGGGCCGAGCTGCACGACGACGGGGACGGCTTCTTCTCCGGGCTCCTCCCGCTCACCGAGGTCCCCGCCCACCGGCTGCTCGTGACCTACGACGGCACCGTCCACGAGACCGAGGACGCCTACCGCTTCCTGCCCACGCTCGGCGAGCTGGACCTGCACCTGATCGGCGAGGGCCGGCACGAGCAGCTGTGGCGGGTGCTCGGCACGCACGTCCTGACCCACCAGGGCGTGACCGGCACGCGTTTCGCGGTGTGGGCGCCGAACGCGCGGGGCGTGCGGGTCGCGGGGAGCTTCAACTTCTGGGACGCGACCGGGTACCCGATGCGCTCGCTCGGCTCCTCGGGGGTGTGGGAGCTGTTCGTTCCGGGCATCGGCGAGGGCGAGCTGTACAAGTTCGAGATCACCCGCCCGGACGGCACGCGCACCCTGCGCGCCGACCCGCTGGCCCGCCGCACGGAGGTCCCGCCCGCCACGTCCTCGATCGTGCACGCCTCGCACCACGAGTGGGGCGACGCACAGTGGATGGCCCACCGCGGCGACACCCCCGTCCACGAGGCGCCCTTCTCGGTGTACGAGGTCCACCTGCCCTCCTGGCGTCCCGGCCTGACGTACCGGCAGCTGGCCGAGCAGCTCCCCGCGTACGTCACGGAGACGGGCTTCACCCATGTGGAGCTGATGCCGGTCGCCGAGCACCCCTTCGGCGGCTCCTGGGGCTACCAGGTCACCGGCTTCTACGCCCCGACGGCGCGCCTCGGCACCCCGGACGACTTCAAGTACCTGGTGGACCGGCTGCACCAGGCCGGCATCGGCGTCCTGATGGACTGGGTTCCCGCGCACTTCCCGCGCGACGAGTGGGCACTGGCCGAGTTCGACGGGCGCCCGCTGTACGAGCACCACGATCCGCTGCGGGCCGCCCATCCCGACTGGGGCACCCTGGAGTTCGACTTCGGCCGCCGCGAGGTGCGCAACTTCCTCGTGGCGAACGCTGTGTACTGGTGCGAGGAGTTCCACATCGACGGCCTGCGCGTGGACGCCGTCGCCTCCATGCTCTACCTCGACTACTCGCGCGAGCCGGGTCAGTGGTCGCCCAACGAGCACGGCGGGCGGGAGAACCTGGACGCGGTGGCCTTCCTGCAGGAGATGAACGCCACGGTCTACCGGCGCTGCCCGGGCGTGGTGACCATCGCCGAGGAGTCCACCGCCTGGGACGGCGTCACACGGCCCACCCACCACCGGGGACCCGGTGGCTTCGGCGGCCTGGGCTTCGGCCTGAAGTGGAACATGGGCTGGATGCACGACTCGCTGGAGTACATCCAGCACGAACCGGTCCACCGCAGGTACCACCACCACGAGATGACCTTCTCGATGGTGTACGCCTACAGCGAGAACTACGTCCTGCCCATCTCCCACGACGAGGTCGTGCACGGCAAGCGGGCCCTCGTCTCGAAGATGCCGGGCGACTGGTGGCAGCAGCGGGCGAACCACCGTGCCTACCTCGGCTTCATGTGGGCCCACCCCGGCAAGCAACTCCTCTTCATGGGACAGGAGTTCGCCCAGGGCGCGGAGTGGTCCGAGACACACGGCCCGGACTGGTGGCTGCTCGACCCGTCCTACGGCGCCGAGGCCGACCACCGGGGCGTCCGGGACCTGGTCCGCGACCTGAACACCCGCTACCGCGGCACGCCGGCCCTGTGGCAGCGCGACACCGATCCGGCAGGCTTCCAGTGGATCGTGGGCGACGCGGCGGACGACAACGTCTTCGCGTTCCTGCGCCACGACGCCGACGGCAACCCGCTGCTGGCCGTCTCCCACCTGTCCCCGGTGATCCGCCACGACTACCGCATCGGCGTGCCCGAGGACGTCCCGGCCTGGCTGGAGGTGCTGAACACCGACGCGGCCCGCTACGGCGGCAGCGGCGTCGTCCACCCCGACCCGGTCAAGCCGGAGCCGCAGGGGGCCCATGGCCGCCCCGCGAGCATCCGGCTGACCCTGCCGCCGCTGGCTACGGTGTGGCTGCGGCCTGCTTGAGCGCGTCGGGCAGCGCGCCGGTGTACAGCACGCCCAGCCTCTGCGTGGCCCGGGTCAGGGCCACGTAGAGGTCGCTCGTGCCGTACAGGCCCGGCTCGACCACCAGCACCGAGTCGAACTCCAGGCCCTTCGACTGGCGGGGGTCGAGGAGTACGACGGACTGCGACAGGTCCGGCTCCGCGCCGGCCGTCACCCCGTCCAGCCGTGCGGCCAGCCTGCGGTGCAGGTGGCGCGGGGCGATGACCGCGAGCCGCCCCTCGGCGGGCGTCAGTTCCCCGACCGCCTCGGCGACGGCGCCGGGCAGGTCGTCGGTGGCGCGCACCCAGGGCCGTACACCGGTCGAGCGGACCGAGCTGGGTGGTTCGAAGGCGGGGTTCTCGGCGCGCACGACGGCCGCCGCGAGCTCCATGATCTCGGCGGGGGTACGGTAGTTGACGCCCAGGCGCGTGTGCTCCCAGCGGTCTTCCACGTACGGCTGGAGGATCTTCGACCAGGAGCCGACTCCGGCTGCCTCCGCGGTCTGGGCGGGGTCTCCGACCAGGGTCATCGAGCGGGTCGGGCTGCGCCGCATCAGCAGCCGCCAGGCCATCGGTGACAGTTCCTGCGCCTCGTCCACGATGATGTGGCCGAACGCCCAGGTCCGGTCGGCCGCGGCCCGCTCGGCGGCACTGCGGTGGTCGGCCTCCTCCTGCCGCTCGGCGAACCGCTCGGCGTCGATGATGTCGTGTGCGGACAGGACTTCGGAATCCTCGTCCTCCTTGTCCTCGAACTCGTAGGTGCGGGAGGCGTAGGAGACGTCGAGAACTCCCTGTGCGTAGGCCACCTGCGTCTCCCGTTCCCGTTCGGCCCGCGCCCGGGTCACCCGCTCGTCCACGCCGAGCAGTTCGGCCGCCTCGTCCAGCAGCGGTACGTCCGCCACGGTCCACGCCCGTGTCACCGGGCGGCGGATGGCGTCCGCGTCGTCGTCGGGCACGTAGCCCACGGGGTCGGCGAGGAAGTCCTCGACCAGGCGCTGCGGCGTCAGACGCGGCCACAGCTGGTCGATGGCGGCCCAGACCTCGGGGTTCTCGGCGAGGTCGTCGCGGATCTGGGTGATGTCCGAGGGGTCCAGCAGGCTGCTGCCGTCGTACGGGTCGGTGCCCACGCGCTCGGCGTACAGGTCGGTGAGGGTGTTGAGGATGTGCCCCTCGAAGTACTCGCGGGCCGCGTTGTGCGGCAGCCGGGTGGCGCGGGTGCGCTCGCGGGCCACCTTCACCAGCCCGTCGTCGAGCATCAGGATCTCGCGGTCGTGCTCGATCGCGATCACCGGATCGGGCAGCGACTGCCAGTCGCGCACGACTTCGGCGAGGACGTCCGCCATGGCGGCACGGCCCTTGACGGCGGCCGCCTCCCGGCTGTCGGCCGCCGTCGCCTTCACGCCGGGGAACAGTTCGCCGACCGTGGCCAGCAGCACCCCGGTCTCGCCGAGGGAGGGCAGCACCTCGCCGATGTAACCGAGGAAGGCCGGGTTGGGTCCGACGATCAGCACGGCGCGCCGGGCCAGCAGCTCCCGGTGTTCGTAGAGGAGATAGGCGGCCCGGTGCAGCGCCACCGCGGTCTTCCCGGTGCCGGGGCCGCCCTCGACGACCAGTACCCCGCGGTGCGGCGCCCGGATGATCTCGTCCTGCTCGGCCTGGATGGTCTGCACGATGTCGCTCATCCGGCCGGTGCGCGCCGAGTTGAGCGCGGCCAGCAGGACGGCGTCACCGTTGTGGTCCTCGTGGCCGGTGCGGGTGGCGTCGCCGAGGTCGAGGATCTCGTCGTGCAGGGAGGTGACGGTCCGGTCCTCGGTGGAGATGTGCCGGCGGCGGCGCAGGCCCATCGGGGTGTGACCGGTGGCCAGGTAGAAGGGGCGGGCGACGTCGGCCCGCCAGTCGATGAGGACCGGGGTGCGCCGGGCGTCGTCCTCGCGCAGCCCGATCCGGCCGATGTGGTGGACGGCGCCGTCGGCGAGGTCGATCCGGCCGAAGCAGAGCGAGCCGTCGACGGCGTTCAGGGCGGCGAGCAGCCCCGATCGCTCGGCGACCAGGATGTCCCGCTCCAGCCGGGCCTGCATGGGCTTGTCACCCTGCGCGAGCGCGTCCGCGACCGAGGTCTCGGCCTCGCCGCGCAGCACGTCCACGCGCGCGTACAGTCCGTCGATGAATTCCTGCTCGTGGCGCAATTCATCGTCCGGAAATTCGGTGTTTGACAATTCCGCTCCCGCCCGGATATACTGTGCTCACTGAACTTCTTCCGCGATTCTTGAAATAGAAGTCGCGAACCACTGAATATACGCACAGAAATCCCCCGGGCGCAATTGCCGGGGGATTTTTCGTGGGCGGCCCCGCGTTCGTCGGGCCTTTACAGCACGTCGGCCAGCTCCTCCAGCAGCCGCCGCTTGGGCCGTGCGCCCACCATCGACCTCACCGGCTCACCGTCCCGGAAGACCATGAGGGTCGGCGTGGACAGCACCCCGTAGGAGACCGTCGTCTCCGGATTGCGGTCCACGTCCAGCTGGACGATCTTCAGCCGGTCGCCCTCCTCGAAGGCGATGTCCTTCAGCACCGGAGCCAGCTGCCGGCACGGCCCGCACCAGTCGGCCGTGAACTGCACCAGGACCGGAAGGTCCGAGCCGATCACCTCCGTAGCGAAGTCCGCGTCCGTCACCTCGGCCAGTCCGCTCACCAAGCTCACCGCGTCAGCCCTCCCAGCTCGCACACGGGTTCCGGACCCCCCGGAACCTGCGCCTCGGCGGCCAGCTCGTCCCGGGCCCGCTCCGCCCGCCGCAGCTGCTCCGCGACCGTCTCCCGCACCGCCCCGAGCTGCCCGATGAGCGCGTCCAGCTCGTCCAGCTTGCGCCGGTAGACGGCGAGCGAGGCCGGGCAGGAGTCGCCCTCCGGGTGCCCGGCGCGCAGGCACTCCACGAACGGCCGCGTCTCCTCCAGGTCGAACCCGAAGTCCTGCAGCGTCCGGATCTGCCGGAGCAGCCTGACGTCGCCCTCGTCGTACGTGCGGTGTCCCTTGTCGTCGCGCCGTGCGGGCAGCAGCCCCCGTGCCTCGTAGTAGCGCAGGGTGCGGGTGGTGGTCCCGGCCCGTGCGGCCAGCTCGCCGATTCGCATGCCCACGACCGTAGGCGTTGACGTCGGCGTCAAGGCAAGACGGGGGGCAGCAGGGGCTTTCGGCGCACCGGCGAGGACAGCACGATGGAGGTCGTCGTACGGCCCAGCGCCGAGGTCTGCTCCAGGATCTCCTCCAGGTGCACGGTGTCGGTGACGGCGGCCTTGAGGATCCAGCAGTCCTCGCCGACCACGTGGTGCACCTCGGTGATCTCCGGACGGTCGAGCAGTTCCAGGGTCCGGGGGTGCTTGAGGGTGTAGCCGCCGTGCGGGTTCACCCGGATGAAGGCCTGGATGCCGTAGCCCAGGCGGGCGGGCGCGACCTGGGCGCCGTACCCCTCGACCACGCCCGCCGCCTCCAGCCGGCGCACCCGCTCCGCGACGGCGGCCGGGCTCAGGCTGACCCGCCGCCCCAGCTCGCTGAGCTTGATCCGGCCGTCGGTCTGCAGCAGCTGGAGGATCTGCCGGTCGACCGCGTCGAAGGCCACTGGTGTTTCGTCGGCGACGGCCCGCAGATGCCGTTGTTCTTTCGGTGCGGCAACCGTATCTCCCATGTCTCCCCCTTCAGGAACGGATGTGACGCCCGGAGAATTATGGTCATGCGAACGGCACGAGAGGTATTGGTGATCGGCGGCAACCGCTATTTCGGCAAGCGGCTCATCGAGCGGCTGCTGGCGGCCGGCGACCGGGTCACGGTCCTGAACCGGGGTTCTTCCCCGCCGCCTGCGGGTGCGGTGCACCTGGTCGCCGACCGGAACGACGAGGAGGCACTGGCCGCCGCGATCGGCACCCGTGTCTTCGACGTCGTCCTGGACCAGGTCTGCTACACCCCGCGACAGGCGGCGATCGCCCGCCGCGTCCTGACCGGGCGCACCGGCCGCTATGTGATGACCTCGACCGTGGAGGTCTACGAGCACGAGGACTCCGGGGCGCCGGTTCCGGAGAGCGCGGTGGACCCGGCCAGGGTCGCCGTGGACACCCAACTTCCCTGGGACGACGCGGAGTTCCTCGACTCCCACTACGGCGAGGGCAAGCGGCAGGCGGAGGCGGTGTTCACGGCCGCCGGCCCGCAGCTGCCGTTCGTCTCCGTCCGGGTGGCTCACGTCCTGGGCGGCGCCGACGACTTCACCGGCCGCCTCGGCCACTACGCCGACCGCATCCGCACCGGCGCCCCCATAGCCGTACCACCCGTCACCCACCCGGCGACGTACATCCACGTCGAGGAGATCGCCGACTTCCTGTTCTGGGCGGCGGGCGAGGACTTCACGGGCCCGGTGAACGCCGCCTCCCACGGCCTGCTGCCGCTGGACGAGCTGTGCGCGGCGGTGGCGGCACGGCTTGCCGGGGGCAGGACCGTGTTCGAGACGACCGGGGCCGCCGAGGTCTCCCCCTTCGCCTTCCGCCGCCGCTACGGCATGGACAACTCCCGGGCCACGCGGCTCGGTTTCGCCTTCGGCGACGTACGGCGGTGGCTGCCCGAGGCCGTCGCCGAGACCCTCGGAAAGGACCACTGAAATGCACCACCGCACCCTTGGCGGCCTGCAGGTGAGCGCGGTCGGGCTCGGGGCCATGCCGCTGTCGATCGAGGGCCGGCCGGACGAGGAGCGCGCCCTGGCCACGGTGCACGCGGCCCTGGACGCGGGCGTGACCCTGCTGGACACGGCCGACTCCTACCATCTGCCCGGGCAGGATCCCGGCCACAACGAACTCCTCCTCGCCCGCGCCCTCGCGACCTACGGCGGTGACACCGACGCGGTGCTGGTGGCCACCAAGGGCGGCCGGGGCCGTCCGGCAAACGGCAGCTGGACGGTGACGGGCTCGCCCCGGCACCTCAAGGCGGCCGCCGAGGCCTCCCGCAAGCGGCTGGGCGTCGAGGCGATCGGCCTGTACCAGCTGCACAAGCCCGACCCGGAGGTGCCCTTCGAGGAGTCCGTCGGCGCACTGCGCGAGCTGCTGGACGCGGGCACCGTCCGGCTGGCCGGCCTCTCCAACGCCGACACGGACCAGATCCGGCAGGCTCGCGCGATCCTCGGCGACCGCCTGGTGTCGGTCCAGAACCGCTACTCCCCCGAGGCCCAGAGCAGCGAGCCCGAGCTGCGGCTGTGCGAGCAGCTGGGACTGGCGTTCCTGCCGTGGAGTCCGCTGGGCGGGATCTCGCGCAGCTCGCTGGACGGCCCGTCGCGGGCGGCGGACGGCACACAGCGGTTCACCGCGTTCCACGCGGTGGCGCGGGAGCGCGGGGTGAGTCCGCAACAGGTCTGCCTCGCCTGGCTGCTGACGAGGTCCCCGACCCTGATCCCGATCCCGGGAGCCAGCCGCCCGGAGACGATCAGGGACTCGGCGGGGGCGGCGGAACTGGTGCTGAGCGAGGAGGAGATGTCCCGGTTGACGGAGGCTGCGCGGGCGAGGCCGGCTCGCTGACATCTCGTCCCGCCGATGCGGGAACCGCATCATGCTCGGCGCTGCCGTGACCGAACGGGCGTCCGGCGACGGCGCTGCAGGGGGCCGGGACGACGCCGAGGGGTCCGGAGGGCCTAGGCGTCGTCCTCGTCCGGCCCCGGCAGCCGCTCCTCCTCGTCGCCCCGCACCCCGAGCAGCCGACGGGTCAGCAGGTCGCGGTCGGAGAGGAGTTCGTCCAGGGCCGCGTGGACGTCCTCCGGGGCCGTGTGCGGGGACTCGCGTTCCGCGGCGATCAGGACGGAGCGGCGGACGAGTTCCTTGGTGAAGGACGCCGTCGTGCCCTCCGTTCGGGTCACCACCTCGTCGGCGACCTCCTTGCCAAGATCGAGCCCGGCGCCGTAGAGGGCGAGGAGGCGGGCGCGGCCCTCGGCGTCCGGGAGGGGGATCTCGACGGCGAGGTCGACACGGCCCGGGCGCTGGGCGAGGGCCGGTTCGAGGAGGTCGGCGCGGTTGGTGGTGAGCAGGAAGGCCACGTCGGTGTCGTCGCCGAGGCCGTCCATCTCGTTCAGCACCTGGAAGAGCAGGGGCTGCTCGCCGCCGCCGTAGTCCCTGGCCTCGGCGATCAGGTCGCAGTCCTCCAGGACGACCAGCGCCGGCTGGAGCATGCGGGCGAGCGCGCAGGCGGGGCCGATGGCCTCGATCCCGGTGCCGGAGAGGATGACGGCCGTGAACTCCGGGAGGTGGGAGAGGAGATAGCGGATGGTGTGGGTCTTGCCGGTGCCGGGAGGGCCGTAGAGGAGGAGGCCGCGGCGCAGGTGCTGGCCGGCCGCGCGCAGCTGTTCGCGGCGCCTGGCCACGCCCACCACCTGGCGCTCCACCCGCTCCAGCAGGCCCGCCGGGAGCACGATGTCGTCGCGGGTGATGCCGGGGCGGCGGTGGAAGCGGAACGGGCCGAGGCCGTGCCCGAACTCCGAGCCCTCGAGGGAGAGGACCTGGCCGCGGAAGACGTTGTGCTCGCGCACGAGCGCGTCGATCCCGGCGAGCAGCCGGTCCGCGAACTCCTTCTGCTGGGCGAGGACCTCGATCTCGACCTTGTTGCGCCCGTATGCGTCGGCCGGGCCGCGCAGCAGCACCACGAACCGCTCGTCGCCGTCCGCGCCCAGGTAGAACCCGCAGGAGACGCAGGCCAGTTCCTCGTCGGGGGAGACCGGCAGATGGGCGTAGTCGACCGCGCCGATCACGAAGCGGTCGTAGCGGTCGGCGGATTCGAGGATGTCGCCGAGGGTGAGGTCGCCGTGGTGCTGGGCGCCGCGCATGCCGACCAGCTCGTAGGAGCGGCCCTCGGCGGCGAACCAGCGCTCCAGGGCGAGGTGGACGTTGGGCAGGTCGTAGGGCGGGTACGCGGCTTTCACCACCGGGCGGTCCGTGGGGGCCGTGCCGAGGTGTTCCCGCAGCCGCCCGGTGAGGTCGCGGCTGCCGTCCCGCTCCGTCTGCCGGGGCCGGGCGACCGCCATGAGGAACTGCTGGAACAGGCCGTTGATCTGCTCGATCGACAACGGCGACGGATCCCGGTGCGCCCCGTACCTGCGCTCGTACTCGGACGAGCTCATGATCTCCAGCCCGCCCGGTTCCCCGTTGTCCGGCTGGCCCACGTCCGGCTGTCCCACGTGCGCCTCCGCCATGCCGTGCTCCCCCATGCCGTGCTCCCCCATGCCGCCTCCCTGCGTTCGACCGGTCACGTCGAGGCTCCCAGCCTGGGGCCGAACGCAGGGGCGGGTCAAAGGGAATGGAGCCTGGCCCGGGCGAGGCCTAGACGGTGATGCCCGCCGACTCCTCGACCTCCATCAGCGAGGCGCTGTGCCGCTCCTCCTCGAAGGCCCTGCGGCCGCCGCGAAGGCCGAACAGCCGCTTGGCGACGGCGATGTAGAGGACGGCGAGGATGTTGAGGACCAGGGTGGCGATCTTCAGGTAGCTGATCTTCTCGGTGAGTTCGTAGATCTCCAGCGGGAGGAAGGCGGCGGTGGCGACCACCGTCAGGTACTCCGCCCAGCGCTTGGCGTACCAGAGGCCGACCGCCTCGATCAGCTCGATCAGCGCGTAGGCGAGCAGCAGGGCGGCGACCAGCATCAGCGTGGAGTGCTTGTAGCCGAAGGCCTTCTGGATGGAGCCGACGACCGGCGAGTGGTCGAGGTCGTAGTGGAAGTGCTTGAAGACCGGACGGAAGACGTCGATGTTCTCGTTGAAGAGCCGGCGCACCGCGTCCTGGCTGTTGCTGAACTTCCACACCGCGACGGCGACGAGCACGATGAACACGCCGCGCACGGCCCGCTCGATCGCCAGGAAGCGCAGGATGAACAGATCCCGCAGCACCTTTCCGCGCGGCACCAGCGGTGCGTCGGACGCGGGTCCCGAGCCGTGCGGCTCGCCCAGGACGAAGTCGCCGCAGCGCAGGCAGCGCCACACGTCCCCGAGCGCGGTCTCGGCGTGCAGCCGTACCCTCAGCCGGGGATCGTCGGGCGCGTAGGTCACATGCCCCTTGCGCGCGCAGGTCCGCCGGTCCCAGTCGATCTTCATCCCCCGTGCCTCCAAGCTCGTTCGGGAACACGCACGAACGTGCCGTTCCGGTTCCGGAGCGGCACGTTAGTGGATGCGGGTGAGAGGAAGCCGTCAGGGGTCAGCGGGCGGCGCTGTCCACCGGCTCGTTCCCCTCGGCCTCGGCCTCCGGCACGGCCGCCGGCTCGTCCTCCCCGGCCTCGGCCTCCGGCACGGCCGGCTCCTTCTCCCCGGCCTCCGATTCCTGCACGGCCGCCGCCTCGCGCCGCGGCAGCAGGACGGCCACCAGGACCGTGCCGACGCCCAGGATCACCGCGCCGACCAGGCTGGTGTGGGCGACCGCGTCGGAGAAGGCGGAGCCTACCGCGTCCGCCATCTGCCGGGCGCCGGAGGCGAGCTGGGCGGCCTGCTGCTTGAGCTGTGCGGCCTGCTGCGGGTCGCTCGCGTGCGCGGCCTGCGCGGCCACTTGGTGGGCCTTGTCGCCGATGCCCTGCGCGACCGCGTATCCGGCGCCGACCGAGTCCTGGGCGGTCTCCAGCGCGCTCGCCGGGAGCTTGCTGCCCGCGGTGGCGTCGGTGAGGTGGTTGCCGTACGAGGTGGCGAGCAGCGAGCCGAGGATCGCGATGCCGAGCGAGCCGCCCAGCTCCAGCGAGGTGTCGTTGACCGCGCCGCCGACGCCCAGTTCGGACTCGGGGAAGGCACCCATGATCGCGTCGGTGCAGGGCGAGAGGGCCAGGCCGATGGCGAGGCCGAGGATGACGAGGGGCGCCACGAAGTCGCCGTACGTCGAGCCCGCGTCCACCCGCGTCAGCAGGGCGAGCGCGGTCGTGCCGCCGACCATGCCCGCGGTGACCGTGAGCTTCATGCCGACGCGCGGGGTGAGCCAGCCGGTGAGGGCCGAGCCGACGAAGACCGCGCCGGCCAGCGGCAGCATCCGTACACCGGTCTCCAGGGCGTCGTAGCCGAGGACGAACTGCAGGTGCTGGGTGAGGTAGTAGAAGGCGCCGAAGACGGCGAGGAAGAACAGGGCGACGGCGAGGTTGGAGCCCGCGAACCGGCGGTCGGTGAAGCGGCGCACGTCCAGGATCGGGCGCGGGTGGCGCAGCTCCCAGACGACGAAGGCGACCAGGCCCGCGCCCGCGACGACGGCGGCGGTGACGGCCTTGGCGCCCCAGCCGAAGTGCGGGCCCTCGATGATCATGTAGACCAGCGAGCCGGTCCACACCACGGACAGCAGACCTCCGACGTAGTCGATCCGGTCGTGGTGCCCGGCCCTGGACGGCGGTACGAGGACCAGGGCGGCGACGATCGCGACGGCGGCGACGGGCACGTTGATCAGGAAGGTCGACGACCAGCCGTGGTCGCGCAGCAGGGCGCCCGCGACGACCGGTCCGGCGGCGATGGCGAGGCCCGCGGTGGCGGTCCACAGGGTGATGGCCTTGGCGCGCTCGGCGCGCGGGAAGGTCGCGGCGAGCAGGGAGAGCGTGGCGGGCATGATCAGCGCGGCGCCGACGCCCATGACGGCCCGGGCCGCGATGACCGCGGTGGGGCTGCCGGCGAGGTATCCGGAGACGGCCCCGCCCCCGAAGACCACCAGGCCCAGCACGAGGGCCCCGCGCCGGCTGTACTTGTCGCCGATCGCGCCGAGCAGCAGCATCAGCGCCGCGTACGGGACGGTGTAGCCGTCGATCACCCACTGCAGGTCGGCGCTGGACAGCCCGAGGTCCCGGGTCATGTCGGGCGCCGCGACCGTGAGGGCGGTGTTGGCCATCACGATGACCAGCAGGCTCAGGCAGAGCACGAGGAGCGCCCACCAGCGCCGGGCGTAGGGGCGGTCCATCCTTTCGACCGGTTGGTTCATGACGAGTCGCATGGCAGGGATCGCCTTCCTCGGTGCGCGACCAGAAATTGCACAGCACCGTGCAATTGCACAACACTGTGCAATGTACGCCGTTGCACGGTACTGTGCAAGTCGAGGGGTGCGCGGAGAGGGCGTGCAGAATGACGGTCATGACCACGGGTAACACCAGCCGCGCCGACGCCAACCGGCGCCGCATCCTCGACGTAGCCCTCGCCGAGCTGCTGCGCGACCCCGACGCCTCCATGGACCAGATCGCTCGCGCCGCGGGGGTCGTACGGCGGACCGTGTACGGGCACTTCCCGAGCCGTGAGGCGCTGATCAGCACGCTCGTCGACGGAGCGGTGGCCTCACTGGCGGACGCGGACGCGGGAGCCCGCGAGGGGATCACGGACCCGGCGGAGGCGGTGGCCCGGTCGGTGCTGCGGATCTGGGAGATCGCCGACCGCTACCGGCTGCTGGTCGCCCTGGCCCAGCGCACGGTCACCGTGCAGGGCATCCGCGAACGCCTCGCCCCCCTGCGCGAGACCAAGGTGCAGATGCTGCAACGCGGCCTGGACGAGGGCGTCTTCAGCTCTCCGCTGCCTGCGCCGGCCCTCGCGTACGTGCACGAGCAGATGCTGTTCGCGGTGATGGAGGCCGTGAACGACGGGCTGGTGACAGCCGAGGAGGCGGGCCGCTCGGCCACGGTCACGGTCCTGACCGCGGCGGGCGTACCCGCCTGCGCGGCCACCGAACTGGTGGCCAGGGTGAGTGTAGAGCCGGGGGGGTGTGGCCCAAGGGGGGTGTGGGTCAGCGCCCCCGGGGGGGTGGGGGGGGGGCGCCCGCGGGGGGGGGGGGGGCGGGGGGGCGGGGGGTGGG
>NZ_JBFAET010000207.1:0-15391 GCF_040642095.1 Streptomyces sp. NPDC020362 | reverse complement strand
CTGTTCGCCCTGTCCACCGACGAGGACGCTTTGCGCAAGGCGCTCGCGGACGGTCCCGTCACGTTCTATTGCGGTTTCGACCCGACAGCGGTGAACGCCACCGGCAGACTGCTGTAGCCGTACAGGAAGTTGGAGTACACGCGCCGGGCGGGTCCGCGCGACTCCACGGCGGCGACCCTGTCGCGCAGCGCCGCGAGGAGCGCCTTGAGCTCCTCGCGGCCGAGGAACGCGCCGAGGCAGAAGTGCGGTCCGAAGCCGAAGGTCACGTGCTTGTTGGGGGTGCGGCCCAGGTCGTAGCGGCGCGGGTCGGCGAACACGCTCTCGTCGAGGTTGGCGGAGCTGTTCCACAGCGTGACGACGTCACCCGCCGGTACGGTGCGGCCGCCGATCTCCACGTCGACCAGGGCACGGCGGCCGAAGTGCATCGCCGGCGTGGTCCAGCGCAGCACCTCCTCGGTGGCGCTGTCCACGCCGACCTCCCCGGCCTTGAACGCCCGCCACTGCTCGGGGTGTTCGATGAAGCCGAGCACCGCGCCGATGGACGCCATCCGGCTGGACTCGTCGCCGCCGATGATGAGGCTGTAGCAGTTGAGGACGATCTCCTCCTCGGTCAGCGGCCTGCCCTCGATCTCCCCCGTGGCCAGGGCGCTGATGACGTCGTCGCCCGGGTTCCTGCGGCGGCTGCGCGCCAGGTCGGAGAAGTACAGCAGGATCTCGTTGCGGGCGAGCCAGGCGTCGTCCGCGGTGCCCTCGCTGCTGTCCGCGCTGAGCACCTGCTTGTTCCAGTCGAGCAGCGGCTGGCGGTCCTGCGGGGGCACGGCCATGAGGTCGCAGATGGTGCCCATCGGGATGTGCTCGGCGATCGCCTCCGCGTAGTCGAAGCCGTCACGGTCCAGCACCTGGTCGAGCAGGTCCCGGGTGCGGATGCCCACCTGCTCGACCACGTGGCGCAGGGCGCGCGGCGAGAACGACCTGAGCATCAGGTTCCGGATGGCGCGGTGGCGGGGCCCGTCGGTGACGGCGAGCATCTTCCCGGCCGCCGAGTCGCCGCCCTGCAGCAGGGTGGCGAGCACATTGCCGCGCTCGGAGGTGAACCGGTCGTTGTCCTTGTAGACGGCCACCACGTCCTCGTACCGGGTGAGCGCCCAGAAGCCGGGCCGGCCCCCGGCGGGCCGGTGGTGGTGGACCGGGCGCTCGGTACGGAACTGCCGCCAGAGGTCGTGCAGTTCGCCGGGGCTTCCGGTGACGAAGGTGCTGGGGTCGGTGAGATCCACGGCGTCCAGGTCGCCTTGTACGGCCCGGACGGTCTCGGTCGCAGTCATGTCCGCTCTCACTGTCGGTTCCACGGGTTCAGGGGTTCGGTGGGTGTGCACCGGGCGGCGACTCGGCGCGCCGCCGGATGCCGTGCAGCCACTCGCGGCGGATGAGGCCGCTGGGCAGGCGGATGAGCATCCAGTAGCGGGCGAACCGGCGCCGGGCCGCCTCGTCGGTGCTGAGCACCCGCGTCTCGGTGGTCAGCCGTCCCTCGCCGACGCGGAAGTCGAAGGCGACCTTGTAGTGGCCGGGCCGGTCGAAGGCGGCGAAGGCGTCCGCGACCGGTTCGGCGAGGCCGGCCGGCCCCTTGGGCTCCTCGGTGGCCACGACCGCCCCGACCACCAACTGGCTTTCGTCGCGGTGCAGTTCGGTGAAGCCACCGCTCGTCATCGAGGAGAGGAAGGGTTCGTCGGCCCTGTCCCGGCGGGTGCCGAGGGAGCCGGCCAGCATCAGGACGTGGAAGAGGGGGACGTCGCGCCAGCGGGTCTCGTCGACCGCGCGCAGGACCCGTTCGCCGGGTGCGCGCACCGCGATCGTGTGCCGCTCCCGGTGGTCCCAGCGGGGCAGCAGCCGGTCCATGGCCCGTTCGCTCATGTCAGTCGCTCCCTTCCGGGGCCGGCTCGGCGGTCCGGGTCGCCGCGTCGCGGACCGGGGCCGGCGGCCGGGTGCGCCCCTGGAAGGCCAGGGCCATGCCGAGGAACAGCAGACCGCCGAGCATCCAGTAGGGCTCGTAGACGAGGACGCTGAACCGGTCCTCGCCGGTCAGCGGCTTGTTGCGCTGACCGGTGAGGAAGACCGCGAGGTCCACCATGGCCGGTGCGGCGTGGAAGATCATCAGCAGCGCGCAGCCCCACGCCCCGAACAGCACCAGGCGGCGTGGGAAGAACAGGCCCCAGCGCTGCACCAGGGCGAGCGCGAGAGCGGCTCCTCCGAGGTTCATCGGTATGGCGATCAGGTCGATGACGAACAACGGCTTGTTGTCGACCAGGGATTCACCGGGCGGCAGCCCGAACGTCCCGCCCAGGGCCCAGTAGCTGTGGAACGCCGCGAAGACGACCATCCACGCACAGGCGGTGAAGGCCGTTCTGCGCTGCCATGCCGTCGCGGGTGGCGTACGGCGGGCCCGCTCGGTGATGCGGGCGGAGGTGCGGGTGACGGCAGCGGGAGTGCTTTCCATGACGTTCCAATCGCGGTGGACGGTGTGTTCCCGTCGGATGCCGGGTCAGGCGGACAGCTCGGATCCATACCCCATCGGGCAGCCGTAGACTGTCCCGCCGCCGGACCCGGTGTCATGCTCTTCGGCAGGTGTGGCGTGAACGTGACTGCGGGCCGCGTGCAGTTCGGGGAAGAACCACTTGTCCAGGGTGGAGCGCAGGAACTCCGATCCCGAACTGCCGCCGCTGCCGGGCCGGGTGCCGAGCGCGCGGACGACCAGCAGCCAGTGCTGGTAGCGCCACTTGTGGAAGAGCGCGTCGTACTCGAGGAGGTCCTCGGCCGTGTCGCGCAGTTCCTCGTCGGGCCGGCCCGGGGCGAAGAGGTCCTCGGGGGTGAGCCCGCGGCGGCGCAGCACCTGGGTGAACACGTCGCCGACGGTGGGCTCGTGGAAGCGGCTCAGCAGCCGCTCGCGCTCGGCGACGGTGGCACCGGGCAGGTTCAGGTAACGGCGGTCGCGCAGGCCGGAGATCATCTCCACCTCACGGAACTGTACGGACTGAAAGCCGCTGGACTCGCCGAGCGCGCCGCGGAACTCGTTGAACCCGGCGGGCGTCATGGTGGCGAGCACGTCGAGGTGGCCCAGCCACAGGGAGGCCATCCGGTTCAGCCGGCGCAGCCCGCGCCGGGCCGGGCCGAAGCGTTCGTCCTGCAGTGCGTCGCGCACGCCCTCCAGCTCGTGCAGCGCGCAGGAGAACCACAGCTCGATGGCCTGGTGGGTGATGATGAACAGCATCTCGTCATGGGCGTCGGTGCGCGGGCGCTGGAGGGTGAGGAGTTCGGGGACCTCCAGGTACGAGCCGTAGGAGAGCGGTTCGGCGGGAGCGGCGGGGTGCGTCAGGGGTTCGGCGATGGTGTCGGTCATGGGATGGGTCCCCTCGGTGTGCGACGCTCAACGAGCGACGGCGGTACGGTACTTGCGGACGGCCAGGGGGGCGACGACCGCGAGGATCAGCGCCATCCAGGCCAGGCTGAGTACGACGGGGTGATCGTTCGGGAAGGAGTGCCCGACGGTCGCTGCCGGGTTGCCCCACAGTTCGCGGCAGGCACCGACCACGGAACTCAGCGGGTTCCACTCGGCCGCCACGGTCAGCCAGTGCGGCAGTCCGGTGAGCGGGATGAAGGCGTTGGACAGGAACAGCACGGGCATCAGCAGCAGCGACGGCACGGACGATGCGGTCGTCGGGTCGCCGAGCGAGAGCCCGATGAACGCGCCCAGCCACGCCAGCGTGAATCCGAAGAGCAGCAGGATGCCGAAGCCGGCGAGGACCTTCGGCGCGCTCTCGTGGGTGCGCCAGCCGATGCCGAGACCGACCGCTGCCATGGCGAGGCAGCTGAGCGCGCGCAACACGGTGTCGCCGAGGGTGCGGCCGATCAGCACGGCGGCACCCGACATGGGCAGGGAGCGGAAGCGGTCGACGAGTCCGTTGCGCAGATCCTCGACGGCGCCGACCGCCGTGCCCGGGACGGCGCTCATGACGCCCTGGACGAAGATGCCCGCCATGATGAACTCGGCGTAGTCGCCGTGCGGCACCTCGATGACGCTGCCGAACAGCACGCCGAAGAGCAGGACGAACACCATGGGCAGCAGGACGGCGTTGACCAGCCGGCCGGGTGCCCGCCGCAGGTGCCGCAGATGCCGTTCCAGGCAGATCAGCCCGTCGTTCAGTGCGGACAGCAGCCCGTCACGGGGTGCCGTTTGCGTCAATGTGCTCATGCCGCGCTCCACTCCTCACTGCGGTCCTCGCTGCGGTCCTCGTTTCGGTCCTCGCTGCGGTCCTCGCTGCGGTCGTCACTGCGGTTCTCGCTGCGGTCCTCGCTGTGTGCCGGTGCGGCGGTGGCTCCGGTGAGGCTGAGGAAGACGTCGTCGAGGGACGGACGGCGGACCGCGAAGTCCGTCACCGTCACCCCGGCGGCCCGCAGGGCCACGGCCGCCTCGGCGATGTCGTGCAGACCGCCGTCCAGCGGCACGGACAGCACCCGGCCGGCGTCGTCGGCGTACGGCACCGCGCCGACGGCGCGGCTGAGCGCGGCGGCCGCGGCGGGCCGCTGGCCGGGATCGGTGAGCGCCACCTCCAGGCGCTCACCGCCGACCGTGCGCTTGAGCTCGCCGGAGGTCCCTTCGGCGATCACCCGGCCGGAGTCCACGACCACGATCCGGTCGGCCAGTTCGTCGGCCTCCTCCAGGTACTGGGTGGTGAGCAGCACGGTGACCCCTGCCGCGACCTCCTCGCGAATCATCGCCCACAGGCCGAGCCGGCTGGCCGGGTCCAGTCCGGTGGTCGGCTCGTCCAGGAAGAGCACGGACGGCCGGGCGACCAGACTGGCCGCCAGATCGAGCCGGCGGCGCATGCCGCCCGAGTAGGTGCCGGCGGGCCGGCCCGCGGCATCGGCGAGGTCGAACCGGTCGAGCAGTTCGGCCGCCCGCTGCCTGGCCGCGGTGCGGGTCAGCCGTTGCAGCATGCCGATCATCCGCAGGTTCTCGGCGCCGGTGAGCTGCTCGTCGACGGCCGCGTACTGGCCGGTGAGCCCGATGGCGCGCTGTACCTGCCGGCGTTCGCGCACCACGTCGTACCCGGCGACCCGGGCGGTGCCCGCGTCGGGTTCGAGCAGGGTGGCGAGGATGCGGACGGTCGTGGTCTTGCCCGCGCCGTTGGGCCCGAGCACGCCGAGCACCGTGCCGGCCGGGACCGCGAGGTCGACGCCGCGCAGGGCCTCGTGGTCGCCGTACCGCTTGCGCAGCCCCTCCGTGTGTATCGCCAGGTCCACTGTTCGCTCCTCACTCACCGCGGACTCGGTCCGCGAGCACTCGGCCGATCTCGGCGATCGGCCCGGGACGGGTCATCTCGTCATGGGCACAGGCGACTTCGTGGATGTCCAGCCGTCCTGCCACGTGGGCCTGCCAGGTCTCGGCGCTCGGTGCGTCCTCGCCGCGGCCCTCGGTGGCGAGGAAGTACAGGACGTCGCCGCGGTACACGCCGGGCCGCAGTGCGTCACCGACCGCCTGGTTGTTGGCCGCGACCCGCTCGATGGCCGCCACATGCCGGGCCTCAAGTCCGGCGAGGCCCGTCTCGCCGGTGCCGAGCAGCTCCGCCACGGCCGCGTGATCGAGCGGCCGGCCGTCGGCGGCGGGTGCCCGGCCGGTGAGTCCGGCCAGTCCGCGCAGGAAGTCGTCGCCGTGGTGCTCGACGTGCCTCCGCCCGGTCGGGTAGGCGTCCAGGAGCGCGAGCGTCGCGACCTCCTCGCCGTCGGCCTGAAGGCGGGTGGCCATGAGGTGGGCGACCAGGCCGCCGAAGGACCAGCCGAGCAGGTGGTACGGGCCGTGCGGCTGGACCTTCCTGATCTGGGCCAGGTAGTCGTCGGCCATCTCCTCGGCGGTCGCCGCAAGCCCGTCGGCTCCGGTCAGTCCCCGGGCCTGCAGCGCGTACACCGGCCGGTCGCGTTCCAGGGCCGGTACCAGCCCGGAGTAGACCCAGCCGACGCCGAGTCCGGGGTGCACGCAGAACAGTGGCGGGAGGGTGCCCGTGGCCCGCAGCGGCAGCAGCACCTCGAGGGCGTCGTCGAGCGACTCGTCGCGGCCGTCGTCCCCCAGCCGGGGGGCGAGCCGGGCGACCGTCGGCGCCTCGAAGACGGTGCGGACGGTGAGGCTCGCGCCCAGGGCCTCGCGGATGCGGCCGGCCAGCCGCATGATCAGCAGGGAGTGGCCGCCCAGGTCGAAGAAGTCGTCGTCGACACCGACCCGTTCCACCCCGAGCACCTCGGCGAACAGAGCGCACAGCACTTCCTCGCGCGGCGAGCGCGGCGCGCGGTAGGCCCGCAGGGACGTGAACCCGGGTGCGGGCAGGGCCCGTACGTCGAGCTTGCCGTGGTGGGTCAGCGGCAGGGCGTCGAGGGTCACGAACGCGGCGGGCACCATGTACTCGGGCAGGGCTCCGGCGACCAGCGTCCGCAGCTCGTCCGTCCCACCCACCGCGTCCCCGGTGAGGTAGGCGACCAGGCGCTGGTCGCCCGGAGTGTCCTCGCGCAGCACCACGGCGGCCCGGCGGACGCCCGGGTGCCCGGTCAGGACGGACTCGATCTCCCCGGTCTCGATGCGGAAGCCGCGCAGCTTGACCTGGCCGTCGCCGCGGCCGTCGTAGACGAGCCGGCCCGCGGCGTCCCAGTGGGCGAGGTCGCCGGTGCGGTACATCCGCGTCCCGGCCGGCCCGAAGGGGTCGGCGACGAAGCGCTCGGCGGTCAGTGCGGCCCGGTCGAGGTATCCGCGGGCCAGGCTCGCGCCGGCGATGTACAGCTCGCCGCGCACGCCGGCCGGGACGGGGCGCAGCCACGCGTCGAGCACATAGGCCCGGGTGTTGGCGAACGGGCGGCCGATCGGCACGGGCCCGGCGGGCAGCTGCCGGCCCGGCTCGATGCGGTACTGCGTGCAGTTGACGGTGGCTTCGGTCGGTCCGTACACGTTGGTCACGGTGGTGCCGGGCCGGCGGGCGCGGAACGCGGTGAGTGCCTCGCCGGTCAGTGCCTCGCCGCCGACGAGGAGTTCGCCGGTGGGCACGTGGGCGTCGGGCGCGGCCGCGAGCAGCGGCAGATGGCTGGGGGTCGCCTTCAGGAACGTGATGGTGCCGCCGGTGTCCCGTTCGTCGTCGAGTGCGGCGATCCGGACCTGGCCGCCGATGACCAGCGGGGTGTAGAGGGCGGTCACGGTCAGGTCGAAGGTGACCGGCGAGTGGAGCAGGGCGGTGCCCGCGGCGCTCGGGTGGGCGGCTGCCGTCCAGCCCAGGTAGTCGGTGACCGAGCGGTGTTCGACCACCACGCCCTTGGGCCGGCCGGTCGACCCGGAGGTGTAGATGACGTAGGCCGGGTGGGCCGGGCGGAGCCGGGCGGTGCGGTCCGCGTCCGTGAGGTCGGCGCCGTCCCGCTCGGCCAGGTCCCGGACGGTGCCGGGGTCGTCGAGCAGCAGCGGGGCGGGGCCGGCGGGGAGCCCGGCGGCCGTGCCGCTGTCGCCGAGCAGCAGTACGGGGGCCGCGTCGGCGAGCACGAACCGGGTGCGCTCGGCCGGGTGGTCCGGGTCGAGCGGCAGATAGGCCGCGCCGGACTTCAGCACGGCGAGCAGTGCGACCACCAGACGGGCCGAGCGGGGCAGGGCGATCGCGACCAGCCGCTCGGGGCCGGCTCCGTGGGCCGCCAGCAGCCGGGCGAGCCGGTTGGCGCGGGTGTTCAACTCCTCGTAGGTGAGCGTCTCGTCGTCGGCGACGACCGCGACGGCGTGCGGGGTGCGCCGCACCTGGGCCTGGAGCAGCGCGGGCAGCAGCTCCTCGGCCACCTCGCGCGTGCCGCCGTCGCCCTGGGCGAGCAGGGCGCGCCGTTCCTCGGGCGTGAGCACGTCGAGGGTGCACACGGGCGCGTCGGGCCGGTCGGTGGCCGCGGCGAGCAGGGTGTTCAGGCGCTCGGCGAGCCGCTGTGCGGTGCCCGGGTCGAACAGCTCGGTGTTGTACTGCAGCACTCCGTCGACGCCGGCCGGTGTGCCCGCGGAGTCGAAGCGTTCGCCGAGGTGGACGGCCAGGTCGAACTTGGCGACGGCGGACTCGGCGGCGTACGGGCTCGTGGTGAGTCCGTCGAGGCGGAAGTCGGCCTCGGCGTTGTTGTGGACGGAGACCAGCACCTGGAAGAGGGGGTGCCGGGCCAGGGACCTGGCCGGGTTGAGCACCTCCACGAGCCGTTCGAACGGCAGGTCCTGGTGGGCGTAGGCGGCGAGGTCGGTCTCGCGGACCCGGGCCACCAGTTCCCGGAAGGTGGGGGTGCCGGAGGTGTCGGTGCGCAGCACCAGGGTGTTGACGAAGAAGCCGACGAGGTCGTCGAGGGCGTCGTCGGTGCGGCCGGCGACCGGGGTGCCGACGGGGATGTCGGTGCCCGCGCCCTCCGCGGTGAGGACGGCGGCGAAGGCCGCCTGCAGCACCATGAACATGCTGGCGCGGGTGTCGTGCGCGAGCCGGGCGAGCCGGGCGTGCAGCGTGGCGTCCAGGGTGAACGGCACACCGGCGCCGTGGTTGCCGAGAACCGCGGGCCGGGGCCGGTCCAGGGGCAGTTCGAGCTGGTCGGGCAGGCCGGCCAGGGTCTGCTTCCAGTGGGTGATCTGCTGGGCCGCGACGCTCCTCGGGTCCTGCTCGTCGCCGAGCACCCTGCGCTGCCACAGCGCGTAGTCCGCGTACTGCACGGGCAGCGGTGTCCAGGCCGGTGCGCCGCCCGTCCTGCGGGCGGCGTAGGCGGTGGCGAGGTCGCGGGCCAGCGGGGCCATCGACCAGCCGTCGGTGGCGATGTGGTGCACCACCAGGAGCAGTACGTGCTCCTCGGCGGCGGTGCTGAACAGGGTGGCGCGCAGGGGGACTTCGCAGGTCAGGTCGAATCCGCGGGCGGCTTCGGCGGCCAGTGCCGGGCCGAGCCCGTCCTCGCCGGTGCCGGCGAAGGTGAAGGCCGTGCGGGTCGGGTCGGCGGGCAGCACCTGCTGGCGGGGTTCTCCGTCGATGGCAGGGAAGACGGTGCGCAGGGTCTCGTGGCGTTCCACGACGTCGGCGAGTGCCCCATCGAGCGCGTCCCGGTCGACGGGGCCGTGCAGCCTGACGGCCAGCGGGATGTTGTAGGTGGCGCTCGGGCCTTCCATCCGGTTGAGGAACCACAGCCTGCGCTGGGCGAAGGACAGCGGCACCGCGTCGGGCCGGTTTGCCGCGCGCAGCGCAGGACGGGCACCGCCGGCCGCGGCGACCCGTGCGGCCAGCTCGGCCGGGGTCGGCGCCTCGAAGAGGGCGCGGATGGCGAGTTCCACGCCCAGGTCGGAGCGGACCCGGCTGACCAGGCGGGTGGCGAGCAGGGAGTGGCCGCCCAGGGTGAAGAAGCTGTCGTCGACGCCGACCGTCTCCAGGCCCAGCACCTCGGCGAAGAGGGCGCACAGGGCCTCCTCCTCCGCGGTCTCGGGTGCCCGGCCGGTGGTGGAGCCGGCGAGTTCCGGCGCGGGCAGGGCCTTGCGGTCGACCTTGCCGTTGGGCGTCAGCGGGAACTCGTCGAGCGCGACGGTGGCGGAGGGCACCATGAACTCGGGGAGCACTGCGCCGATGTGCTCGCGCAGGGCTTCCGGGTCCGTCCGGCGGCCCTCGGCCGCGACCACGTACGCCACGACCCGTTTGTCGCCGGGCTCGTCCTCGCGTACGACGACCATGGCGTGGCCGACGGTCTCGTGCTGGGCGAGCACCGACTCGATCTCCCCGAGTTCGATGCGGAAGCCCCTGACCTTGACCTGGTTGTCGGCACGGCCGACGAACTCGAGCTGCCCGTCGGCCCGCCATCGGCCGAGGTCGCCGGAGCGGTACAGGCGGGAGCCCGCGCGGCCGAAGGGGTTGGCCACGAACCGCTGTGCGGTCAGTCCGGGCCGCTCGTGGTAGCCCCGGGCGAGGCCGGGGCCGGCGATGTACATCTCGCCGACGGCGCCGGGGGGCACCGGGCGCAGCCAGCGGTCCAGGAGGTACACGCTGGAGTTGACGAAGGGGCGCCCGATGGGAGGGGTGCCGCCGATGCCGAGGGGACCGCTCATGGTGGCGCCGACGGTGGTCTCGGTCGGACCGTAGCCGTTGAGGATGCGGCGGCCCGGTGCCCAGCGGGCGACGAGCTCGGGGGTGCAGGCGTCGCCGGTGGAGACGAGGGTGGCCCCGGCGAGCACGTCCGGGCCGGCCGGGAGCGAGGCGAGAGCGACCGGCGGCAGCGTGGCGTGGGTGATCCGGTGCCTGCGGACCAGGGCGGCGAGCGGATCGCCGGGCAGCAGGTCGTCGGCGGAGCCGAGGACGAGGGCTGCACCGGAGAGCAGGCCCATCGACAGGTCCCAGAAGCCGGCGTCGAAGCTCACCGACGCGAACTGCAGCACCCTGCTGCCCGGTCCGGCCTGGACGGCGTCGGCCTGGGTGGCGACCAGGCTCGCCAGGCCGTGGTGCGGGACGACGACCCCCTTGGGGCGGCCGGTCGAGCCGGAGGTGTAGATGACGTACATCGGGTGTGCGGTGGTCAGCGGCGTGAGCCGGTCCGCGTCGGTGACGTCGGCGTCGTCGCAGGCCGCGACGGCCGCCCGTTCGGCGGGGTCGTCCAGGACCAGCCGCGGCACCTCCGGCGCCGCTTCGGCCGGTGCTCCGGCGGCCGCGCCGGTGGTGATCAGCAGGCTGGGGCGGGCGTCGGCCACCATGTAGGAGAGGCGGTCGGCCGGGTAGGCGGGGTCGAGCGGCAGATACCCGGCCCCGGCCTTGAGCACCGCCCACAGGGCGGTGACCAGCTCCACCGAGCGAGGTACGCAGACCGCGACGAACTGCTCCGGTCCGGCGCCGAGTTCGATGAGCCTGCGGGCCAGCCGGTTGGCGCGGGCGTCCAGTTCGCCGTAGGAGACGGTGGTGTCGCCGAAGTGCAGCGCGGGCGCGTCGGGCGCCTCGGCCACCCGGGCCCGGAACAGCTCGGGCAGGGTCGCCGGGGGGATCTCGCGGGCGCTGTCGTTGTAGTCGCCGAGCAGGCGCCTGCGCTCCGCCGGGGAGAGCAGGTCGAGCCGGCCGACGGGCCGGCCGGGATCGGCCACGACGTCCGTGAACAGCCGTACCAGCCGGTCGAGGACGGACCGGGCGGTCGTCTCGTCGAACAGGTCGGGGGCGTAGCACAGCCGCAGGTGCAGGTCGTCGCCCATCAGGCCGGCGGCGAGGTTGAGCGGATAGTGGGCGCCGTCACGGCCGTCGACGCCGCTGAACCGGACGCCGTCGATCTCCAGTTCCTCGGTGGTCGGGTCGACGGGGTAGTTCTGGAAGACCAGTGTGGTGTCGAACAGTTCCTGGTGCCCGGAGAGCTGCTGCACGTCGGTCAGCCGGACGTGCTGGTGGGCGAGGAGTCCGGCCTGTTCGGTCTGCAGCCGGGTGAGCGCGTCCACGAGGGGTTCCTCGGGACGGAACCGGACGCGCACCGGCAGGGTGTTGATGAACAGCCCGACCATGGTGTCGACGCCCGGGATCTCCGGTGGCCGGCCGGAGACGATGGCGCCGAAGACCACGTCGTCGCGGCCCGTGAGGGCGGAGAGCAGCAGGCCCCAGACGCCCTGGACGACCGTGTTGACGGTCAGCGAGCGGCTGCGGGCGAAGGCCAGCAGCGCGGCGGTGATCTCCGCGGGTACCTCGTGCCGCAGCCAGCCGGGCCGGACCAGCTCCCGGCCGCGGTGCACCGGGGCCACGAGGGTCGGCTCCTCGATGTCGTCGAGGGCGGTGCGCCACGCCTCGCGGGCGGTGTCCGCGTCCTGGCCGGCGACCCAGGCCAGGTAGTCGCGGTAGGGGGTGACCGGGCGCAGCACGGCCGGGTCGCCCTTGCTGCCGTACAGCTCGAACAGCTCCCGGACCAGCACCGGTACGGACCAGCCGTCCATGAGGATGTGGTGCTTGGTCAGCATCAGCCGGAAGCGCTCCGGGCCGAGCCGGAAGACGGTGAAGCGCAGCAGCGGCGGGCGGGTGAGGTCGAAGCCGCGCGCCCGGTCCTCGTCGGCGTGCCGGGCGAGCTCGGCCTCCCGCTTGTCCTCGTCCAGGGCACTGAGGTCGATCTGTGCCCAGGGCACCTTGACCTGGCTGTGCACCAGCTGCACGGGCTCGGTCGACCGGTCGTGCCGGAAGCCGACCCGCAGATTGGCGTGCCGCTTGAGCAGCGCCCGTGCGGCCAGGCGCAGGGCACGGGCGTCCAGGGGCCCTTCGAGGTCGAGGAGGAGCTGGTGGACGTAGAGGTCCGGTCCGTCCTCGTCGTACAGGGCCTGGAACAGCATGCCCTCCTGCAGTGGCGACAGCGGGAGGACGTCCTCGATTGCGGACTTGCTCACTTGGCCATCTCCCATTCGTCCGTGAAG
The DNA here is from genome assembly GCF_040642095.1 of Streptomyces sp. NPDC020362. NCBI lineage: Bacteria > Bacillati > Actinomycetota > Actinomycetes > Kitasatosporales > Streptomycetaceae > Streptomyces > Streptomyces sp. NPDC020362. The sequence continues at coordinate 2,970 of NZ_JBFAET010000207.1, read as the reverse complement.
TCGTCCTCGTCTTCCTCGTCGTCCCGGTGGTCCGGGGCGAGAGGTTCGGCGCCCGAGGTGAAGGCGTCGAGTTCGTCCTGGCTGAGCCGGACCAGTGACAGGTCCGACGGGGTGAGTCCGCCGATGCCGGCCTGCGCGGCGTGGGCCGCGAGCGCCTGTACGGCGCGGGTGAAGCAGGCGGTGAGTGAGCGGACGTCCTCCTCGCGCAGCAGGGTCTGCGGCCAGGACCAGACGAGCAGCAGGCGCGGCCCGTCCGGGTGGTCCTCGGTCATGGCGTTGACACCGAGGGCGTGGGTGAGCGGGGTCTCCGGGTCGGGCCGGCCGCCGGAGAGGTCGGCGCCGCCGACCATCTCCGCGTCGGCGACCGGTGTCCAGGGCGCGGCTTCGCCGCTGCCCGCCGGGGCGGACCTGCCCAGGTAGTTGAAGCTGATCTGGGGTCCCGGGAGGTCCCTGAGCACGTCCCGGGCGCGGTGGTTGAGGTGGCGCAGCAGGCCGAAGCCCAGGCCGTGGTCGGGCAGGGCGCGCAGTTGCTCCTTGACCCGCTTGAGCGCTTCGCCGAGGGCCGCACCGCCGGAGTCCGGCCCGGCCGGGTCGTAACCGCCCGGGTCCAGGCGGACCGGGTGCAGGCTGGTGAACCAGCCGACGGTGCGGGACAGGTCGGCGCCGTCCACGACGTCCTCCCGGCCGTGTCCCTCCAGGTCGACGAGGACCGCGGTCTCGTCCTCCTCGCCGCGGCGGGCCCGCCAGTCGGCGACCGCCAGGGCGAGGGCGGTGAGCAGGACGTCGTTGACGCCCGCGCGGTAGGCGGCCGGAAGGGTGGTCAGCAGCGGGGCGACGTGCTCGGGGGCCTCGGTGGTGGTCAGGAAGCGCATGGTGGCGAACACGTCCTGCCCGGGGTCGAGCGGGCGGTCCCCGAACAGCGGGTCCGGCTCTTCCAGCATGCCTTCCCACAGTGGGAGTTCGGCCTCGCGCTCCGGGGTGTGGGCGAGTTCCAGCAGGTGCTGGGCCCAGCGCCTGAACGAGGTGCCGGTCGGCTGGAGTTCGGGCTCGGCGCCCTTGTCGAGCGCCTCGCAGGCGGCGGCGAGGTCGGGCACCAGGATCTGCCAGGACACGTTGTCGACGACCAGGTGGTGGGCCACCAGCAGCAGTCGCCCGGCGTGCCCGGCTCCGGCGTCGAACCAGACCGCCTGGAGCATCACCCCGGCGTCCGGGTCGATCCTCCCCCAGGCTGCCTCGCTCTCCCGTGAGGTGAGCGTGCGCAGCTGTACGGCGTCCAGGCCGGCCGCGTCGACGCGCAGCACCCGGCCGGCGGCGTCCACGGTGCCGCGCTCGGGCACTTCGAGCCGCCATTGGCCGGTCTCCCTGATCAGCCGGGCGCGCAGGGCGTCGTGGTGGTCGAGGAGGACCTGCAGGGCGGCGGTGAGCCGGTCCTCGGTGAGGCCCGCGGGGGCTTGCAGGAGCATGGACTGGTTGAAGCGGCCGATGGGTCCGCCGCGTTCGCGCAGCCAGTGCACGGCCGGCGTGAGCGGTACCTCGCCGATGCCGAGGTCGGGGCCCTCGCCGACGACCTGGTCCAGGCTGCCCGCGACGGCGGCGAGCGCGGCCACCGTGCGGTGCTCGAAAACCTGCCGCGGTGTGATGACGAGTCCGGCGGCGCGGGCGCGGCTGACGAGCTGGATGGACATGATGCTGTCGCCGCCGAGGTCGAAGAAGCTGTCATCGACGCCGACCGAGGAGAGATTCAGCAGCTCCCGGTAGATCCGGCCGAGGGTTTCCTCGCGTTCGGTGGTGGCCTGGCGTCCGCCGGGGGCCGCGGAGAGGTCGGGGGCGGGCAGGGCCTTGCGGTCCAGCTTGCCGTTCGGGGTCTGCGGGAACTCCTCCAGCACCACCACCGCGGCCGGAGCCATGTAGTCGGGCAGAGCCTCACCCACATGGGACCGCAGATGTGCCGGGTCCGCGCTCGTTCCGGTGCGCGGGACGACGTAGGCGACCAGCTGCCTGACACCGGGAGTGTCCTCCCGGACGAGGACCGCTACCTGACCGACACTCCCATCGCGGGCCAACACGGCCTCGATCTCACCGAGTTCGATCCGGAAACCACGGACCTTGACCTGGTCGTCGGCCCGGCCGACATACTCCAACTGCCCGTCGACACGCCAGCGCGCCAGGTCACCCGTGCGGTACATCCGCTCACCCGGGGCGCCGAAAGGCGCGGCGACGAACCGCTCCGCCGTCAGCCCCGGCCGTCCCAGATAGCCGCGGGCCAGCGCCGGACCGGCGACATACAGCTCGCCCGTCACCCCGGGCGGGACCGGACGCAGCCGCGCGTCCAGCACATACAGCCTGCTGTTGAACACCGGCCGGCCGATCGGCGGGACCTCGCCCGCACCCAGCGCACCGCTCATCGACGCACACACGGTGGTCTCGGTCGGGCCGTAGGCGTTGATCAGACTCCGGCCCGCCGACCAGCGGGTGACCACCTCACCGGACAACGCCTCACCGGCCGAGACCAGCGTGCCACCCGGCAACAGCTCCCCGTCCGCGTCCATCGCCGCCAGCACCACCGGCGGCAACGTCGCATGCGTGACCCGGAACGTCCTGAGAGTACCGGCCAGCGGCTCACCCGGCTGCAGCCCCTCCGCCCCCGCCACCACCACCGCCGCACCCGAGAGCAGACCCATGCACAGCTCCCAGAACGCCGCGTCGAAACTCGGCGAGGCGAACTGCAGCACCCGACCGCCCGGACCGACACCCAGCCGCTCCGACTGCGTGACCAGCAGACTCGCCACACCCGCGTGCGAAACCACCACACCCTTGGGACGACCCGTGGAACCCGAGGTGTAGATGACATACGCCGGGTTGGCCGGGGCCACCCGGACCTGCGGGGCACTCTCCGGCAGGCCGGACAGGTCCAGATCATCCAGCAGGACCGGTTCCGTCCCCTCCGGCAGACATCCGGCGGTCCCGGTG
>NZ_JBFAET010000206.1:0-15438 GCF_040642095.1 Streptomyces sp. NPDC020362 | reverse complement strand
GCGCCTCGCGTAGCAGGCTCGCCGTGCCCTTGCCGGAGCCTGCCGAGCCCTTGCGCAGCCTGGTGGCCACGATGACCGGTGCGCACGTTGCGGTCTTGAGCGTGACGATCCGGAAGTGCGGGCCGCGCTGTTTGGTGCAGCCGAAGGAAGCGCCCTGTTCGGCCCGCCCGTAGACCTGCTTGACCTTGGAGTCGATGCCCACACACACCACCTCGTCCGTTCTGGGGACCAGGCCGGTGTGTGCCGCGAGATTGCAGGTAAACGCCCGTGTGGCCGACTCCGGTTGGCGTACGTGCCCCCAGGTGAAGGCGCGCAGGAACGACCCCGGCGTGGACGGGGCGCGCACGCCGCCGGGCAGACGCGACAGGCCACCGTGGCGCAGCACGTCCAGGTCGTCGATGCTGTCCGCCCCAGCCGCCATCCCGCCCACGATCGACAGCGCCTTCACGTCGGCAGCCGTCCCGGCGCCGTTGGCCACGCCGACGAGCTTTCACCTTCTCGGCCACCAGGGCGGGCAGACCGCACCGCTCGGCCAACCGGATCGTCGGGACGAGCCCGGCATCGCGATCAGGCCGGGGGCATCGAACGCGGCAAACAGTTCCGCGGGCCTGCGGGAGACTTTCACTTCAGAGGTGCCTTGCCGATCGAGCGCGGTGGAAGCGTAGGAACTCCCATCATCGCAGGTCAGCAGGCACCTCTTCCTATTTCCCCGTCCACAGACAGCCCATCACGCGGTGGATCGAGGCTCAGAGCTGAGGGCCTCTTCGTAGTCCGGCTCCGGCGTCGGAACCTTCTTCTTTTCGACAGCAGGCAAGGTAATCAGCAGCACAGCTGCTCCGAGGAGTGCGATGACCGCGATCCAGCCCGCGCCGACGTGCATAGCATGGATAAACGCATTATCGGCAGCCTGAGCAAGAGCGGGCCGGTGGATAGCGGTGGCGACGTGGCGGGCCTGTTCGGCAGAAACCCGCGCCTGATCCCGCACCGGACCGGGTGCACCCTCCAGCGAAGGTTCGATCGCACGTCGGTACATGATCGACATGATCGTGCCGCCTACTGCGATTCCGATCACACTGCCGGTTTGTCGCACGGTGTTGGTGACGGCCGATCCTGCACCGGCCTGTTCCAACGACAGGTTGCTGATCAATGCGGCCGTAACGGGACCGATCACCATGCCGATCGAGAGACCCTGTACCAGCAAAAGGATCTCGATCCAGACGAGTGGAGTTTGGAGTCCGAGGAACCCGTACCCGCCCATGGTCAGCGCAGCCACGGTTAGCGCCGGCACGGTGACAAGGCGTAGCGACAGGCGGCGAACCAGGCGCGTGGCAAGGGGCGCCCCCGCGAGCGCGCCGAATGCGGTCGGGATATTGGCCAAACCCGCCTTCATCGGCGAAAATCCGAGCGCGCCTTGCAGGTAGAACGCGTTATAGAAGGTGATGGCGGCCACAGCAAAGAGCAGCAATCCGAGAGCCACATTGCCGCCACCGAATGTGCGTTGCGCGAGCAGTCGCGGATCAAAGCTGGGCACCTTGACACGCAGTTCGACGAGTACGAAAACGGCCAGCAGAACCAGACCGACAACGATCGGCGCCCAGACATCAGTACGACTCCACGCAGCCACTTGCCCCGCCCGGATCAGCCCGTAGGCCAACGCCACGAGCCCAGTGATCGACAGCAACATTCCAGCGGGGTCCAGTGGCCGCACAGTGGGGCTGCGGAAATTCGGAACCAGCACGGCGAGCCCGACCAACGCCAATGCCGCGACCGGGACATTGATGAGAAAGACCGAGCCCCACCAGAAATGATCGAGCAGGGACCCCGCCAGCACCGGGCCGGCAGCCATTCCGACACCGGCCGACGTCGAGAAAATGCCGATCGCGGCAGCCCGCGCGGGGCCAGTAAAGGTCCACATAAGGATGGCCATCATGGCGGGCGTGATCAGCGCGCTGCCCACCCCCATCGCAGCTCGAGCTGCAATCAGCTGGCCCGCATCACTTGCGTACGCCGCCCACAGCGAGGACGCGGCGAAGATCACCAACCCACTGGAAAAAACAGTCCGGTGACCGAACCGATCGCCCAATGCGCCTGCAGAGAACATCAATGTGGCGAAGGCCAGGGTGTACGAACCGGTCGCCCATTGCAGCTGACCGGGATTGGCCCCCAGCCCACGGACCGGGTCTGCAAGGGTCTCCAGTGTAGTACTCAGGACGGTATTGTCTATCCAAATCAGCAGCGAACACAACATAAGAACGGCAAGAATTAACTGCTGCCTGGCCTTCGGCAACGTTGGAGGCGCGGTCATGAACACCTTCGGATATCGATCGGCGGGATCTGAACGACTGGACTATAAGCAGACCCCACGACGCTGTCAAGCTTAGAGTTTCTTATCGAGCCTGTTGCGGCCGAACGGAATATATGCCCTCAGCCGGATTTGCGGACTGAATAATTTTGTGCCCCTGGCGGATTTGCGAGTTGAAGGATTTCATGTCTTCCGGAGGGTTGCGGCTGAGCGGATTGCATGCCCTCCAGTGAGCTGTCGCACCGCGGCCAGCGACCCCAGCTCGGTGCCCACGCCAAACCGCAGAGGTGAGGCCGACGACGACGCCCATGATCACGGTGACGGCCTGCACGACGGAGGCCCCGTCCGAAGCCGATCGCGTACCAGTCGTCGGACAGGTAGTGGCTGTCCTGCCGGAACTTGGCGGTCTTGGGGTCACTGGCGGCGTCGGCGGGGACGGTGATGTCGGACTTGTTGCAGACTGGGGGCAGTTCACCGACGGCGATGGTCCCGCAGCCGGGCACTGGAGGCGGACGGCGCCGCGGGTGTCCGGGCGCTGCTTGGTCATGAGGAAGTGCGGCTCGCGGGCGGCGATGTGTTCGATGAGCTGCTGGTTGTCCCGAATTTCGCGTACGGCTTTGTCGTCCAGGCCCTCGGTGGCGTGGACGAGTGTGGCCGGCATGTGGGGACAGACGAGGGAGCCGTCGATGAGCAGGTACTACAGCCGGAGATCTTGAGGATCGGTGATGGGTGGGATCGGCCGGTGGTGGGCCCAGGGTCGAAGGCGGTCAGGGAGAGGGTCTCCGCGGTGTCGGTAGTGACTGACCATGGCGCTGGTCTGGTGGAGCCGACGCCGTAACTCGCGCGTCAGGATGGTCTCCACGGGGTGACGGGGGGTGAGGCGGGTGGCGGCCAGGCAGTGCCGGATGGTGTGGACCGAGGGCCGCAGAAGCGGGCCGGGGATCAGATGGGTCCGCCCGGTTCATCTCGCGGGGCGGGCGTCGATTGATGGTTTCCTGAAGGCGCGGACGTCTCTTATCCCCTGTGGATGACGATACTTGGCCTGAATAATGCTTGAGCCGTCCAGTGGCAGCGGCTCATGTGCTCCTTCGAACGACCCGGACGAGCTCGTTGGAGGAGCCTGCTCGATACCACGCCACGCCGCCTGCGTGGACGGCGGCGAGACAGTATTCGTCAACCTCTTCCGCTCGCCCCTGGGCAGGCCGATGTCCTACCCCAACACCACGGGCATGTTCGACCGCCTGGCCCGCTCCGTGGCCCACCCCTTCCGGCCCCACATGATGCGCCACTCCGCCACCACGGCGTGGCTGCGCAGCGGAGTGGACCGGGACGTCGTCCAGCGTCTGATGGGTTGGCGCCGCTCACCCCGGAGGGAGCCGGATCAGCGGACGCCTCCCCAGCCAAGCCGGTCAACCGGTCGCGGCGAGAAAGCACTACGGCACGACCGCCCGCACGATGAGGTCCGCCGCTCGCTCCGCCGTCGTCTCACCATGGTTGTCGATGACGAGGTCGGGGGTGCGGGGGAACTCCGCGCGGGTGTCGACCCCGACGACGCCGCGCAGAGCCCCGGCGTCCGTCCCTTCGGGGCCGTAGAACGCGGCGCGGCCCTCGCGTGTGCGCAGCTCCTCGATCGGCACCCGCAGCCAGACCTCGACATAGCCGGGGGTATGGCGGCGGTTCCAGTCGTGGACTTCGTGGAGGAGCGAGATCGTCGAGCAGACGACCAGGTGGCCCTGGGCAGCCAGTTGGTGGGCGAGCTGGGCGTAGAACATCGCGAGGCGGCGCCGGTCCGCCTTCTCGTATCCGAACGCCACCGGAAGGATCTCGCGCAGGCGGTCACCGTCGAGCAGGATCGGCCGCTTGCCGGAGGCGATCAACCGGTCTGCCACCAGGCGCGCCACCGTGCTCTTTCCCACGCCGGACAGACCGGTGATCCATACGACTCCGTGCTTCATTCGGATGTCTCCTCCCGGGGCGAGCCCGATGGGTCCTGGGGTCCGTTGACCTGATCCGCGTCAAGGCGCCGCAGAACCTCGATACCGACGGGGATGTCCGACGGGTGGTCGAACTCGCACCAGGGTCCGGCGGCGGGCACGGTGGCGATCTCCAGCAGTCGCCGCTGGACCAGGTGTCGGAGCAAGCCCGTCATGTCCAGTGCGGCGACACGGGCGTCAACGGACCTGGTTCGTCGGATGACCGACCAGGCCGTCGGAGTCATCCGGAGCAGCCCCATGTACTGGCCGTGCACCTCTTCGACGCTCAGTGCCCGGCCGCCGATGTCCATCAGGTGTCCGGCCTCGTCCCGGACGAACGTCTCCGCGTCGCAGAGCGGGTCCGCGAACCGGCGGCTCCACAGGGCGAGCCAGTGCGGGTCGTAGGATATCGCCAACTCGGCTTCGGCAGCGGCGAGTTCGCGTACGGTGTCGGCGCCGTACACGATGTCGCCGTACGAGATCAGTACGGCGTCCTCGGACAGCCAGGGCTCGGCCACCGCCAGCGACTGCGCCATCGTCGTCCGCGCCCACTCGGGGTTGCGGAAGACCGGGTAGCCGGTCGCGTCGAAGGCCTCGGCATGCCAGCCCGCGACTACGCCGACGCGCTCGGCCCCGCCTGCCCGCAGCGCCGCCACCTGCCGTTCCAGGAGGGTCCGTCCGGCGATCTCGACCAGGCACTTGGGGCGGTCGTCGGTGAGCCGCCCCAGCCGGGAGCCGCGGCCTGCAGCAAGGATGATCGCCTTCACGCGGCTCCTCCGCCCAACAACTCTCGTACGGCGCGGACATCGACCGGATCGAAGTCGGCTTCCCGCTCCGGATGCCACATGATCCCCTGGATCCGGGCGTCGCGGTGGCGGATCGCTTCGATCACGTCGCCGCAGGAGGCGGTGGCCTCAAGGGGCGCCGTCACCTCGCGGGCCGCCAGCCGGTGGTAGCTGTTGACGTTTCGGATCACTCCGTCGGTGCCGACGATCTCGTGATGGGTGGCCACATGGCCATCGACGCGGACGAGTCTGGCGCCGAAAGCCTGCAGAATGACCTGCATGCCGCGGCACACTCCCAGCAGCGGGACGCCCTCCTGCACGGCCCAGTCCAGCAGCCTCGCCTCCGTTTCGTCCCGTTCCGGTGACGGTCCGCCGTACTCGGCCAGGTCGTCTCCCCCGGAGAGCACCACACCGCGCAGCCCGGCCTCGCGTGCCGTGCGCAGTGCCTGAGCCGGATCGTTCGGCAGCGGCACCGGGGTGACTCCGCAGGCGGACAGGAAGGGGAACCAGCGCACGTCCAGGGCGCAGCGCCGCTCTCCGAACTCACTGGGCGGCAGCGCCCGCTGCGTGATGCCGACCATCGTCATGGCAGCACCGCCACCATGCCGCCGGCCGCGTCTATGTCCAGCGCCCGGGCGTGCGACCACTGGCGGAACAGTGCTTCCCCGACCCCCACCACCGCCGGGATGCCCAGTTCCAGCGCCCGTATCGCCATGTGGGAGTTGACGCCACCGAACGCCGTCACCAGACCCCGGATGCCACAGGCGAAGAGCCAGTCGTAACCGGGGTCGGCACTCGCGATGAGGGCGATCGCGCCCTGCGGCGGGTTCCCAGCGTCGATATCGGCCACGTGGGCGAGTACCCGGCCGTGGGTGACAAAGTTGGGCTGCGCCTGCGGGGACACGAAGCTCCACGCGTCGTGTTCGCTGGTGACCAGGGGCGGCAGGCAGACCGTTCTGCTGTCCACGTACGCCTCGCGCCCCCGGTCCACGGCCTCGCGGAGGACGCGGCGGTTCTTGGCGGGGTCGCCGGTAAGGGTGCTGATGGTGGCGCAGTCCACGTACGACATGTCGTCGGCGGTGAATCCCAGTCGCTCGCCGCACTGCCGGATCTCCACGAGTGTGTCGCTGAGCACCGACGTGAAGTCGAACTTCCCGTTCTCCCGGCCGCGGATCGCGGACCCGATGAAGTGCAGCAGCCGTCGGGCGTCGAAGGTGAAGCCCTCGCGGGCGATGAGCCGGTCGATGCTCCGCAGTTGGACCGCCGACGGCTTGAACACGGGCGGCCGGTCGCTGTCGCGCCGTCGGCCCGACCAGTCGAAGTACCGCTCGGGCGCCTCGTCGTAGCGTGGCGAGAGGATGTCGTATGTGCCCGGTCGCAGATGACCGTACTTCTTGAGGAAGGGCTGCCGGTCCATTGCTGTGAAATCGCGCTGCAACTCGCCGGCCACCAGACCGAGGCTGCCGATGAACTCCACCTTCTCGGCGGGTGACAGGACTCCTTCGGCGACCAAGTCGTCAAGCAGCTCGGTAGAGATGAACGCCGCGCGGGCCAGGGCCGCGAACGGCTCGGTTCCGAACTCGGCGCAGACCGTGAGCCGGGACGCCATGGCCGGCCCGCAGCACCCTGGTTGCCCGGCCGCACACCCGGGCGCGTGCGCCGCGGGTACGCGCGCCGAGTCGAGCCGCCGCAGCCGGGCGAGGTCTTCCTCCCACAGGCGTCCTGAGACCAGCCGGTTGGTCAGCCGCCGTAGACTGGTGCGGAGCGTGGCGCGGTCCTCGGCCCCGAACCCCGCGTCCGCCAGCTCGGCCAGCCGTTCCCCGGTCCGGAGGGCGTGCGCGGACACCACGATCCTCGACTCCACCTTGTCGTGCAGATGCGGCGAGGCGACCAGCCGCTCCAGCCAGTGGTCGACCAGCCGTCCGGCGAGGTCCGTGGGGACGTCGCGCGGGATGAAGGAGGTGGCGCTGGCTCGTACGTCGATGTACGCGAGTCCGGCGAAGTCGACCAGCAGCGGGACGCCGCGCAGGTCTCGGTAGCCGTAGCGGTGACGGGCGCGCGCCCACACCTCGTCGGTGATCAGCCGCCGGTACAGGGACAGCGCCAAGGGCCGCGGCCGCAGCCCGATCATCTCCGCGGGGTTCCAGTCGGGCATCACCCCGAAGACGCCGCGTCCTCCGAGTACCGCGGGCGCGACGTGGCGGGCGTCGGCGATCCGCTCGGCCACCTTCGTGAGCACCGTGCGGTGCGCCGCCGGGGTCACCGGCGTGGCGGCGCAAACCAGCGGTCTCGCCTGGAGCAGGACCAGCTCGTCTTCCGCGTCGACGGCGAACTCGACCTCGATGCGTGACTGTCCGATCAACTCGGTTATTTCGGCCAGCAGTTGCCACACCCCGGCCAGCAGCGGCGTCGGCGCCGTGGCCGACCGGTCGTACGCGGCGCCGTAGGAGATCCGCAGGGCCGCCGACCGGCCGCCGGTCACGGCATCGGTACGGTCGTCCTCGCTCCAGTTCACGACGGCGTACGGCGCGCCACTGCTCGGGTCGCAGGAACACGCCACCCCGCTCGCCCGGGACCCGGTCAACTCGGGCTGGATGAGCACTTGGTCGTCCGGGCGCTGCTGGTCGTACGAAGCGAACACCTCGTCGACGGCTGCCGCCAGCTCGGCCCTGCCGCGCCGCCCGGTGAGCGAGCGGAAGCGCCCCGCCTGGGACCCTGTCGCGGTGTCCTCGGTCACCGCGCTGCTGCGCACGATGAGAGCACCTGCGGCCCACTCCTGACGCAGTACCTCATCAAGCAGCCGCTCCCTGGACATCCGCCACTCGTGCAGCGCGAAGTAGCTCAGGGGCAGCACGCGCGCGGTGGTGACCAGCGGGGCCAGACGCGCGAGTGATTCGGCCTTGGTGCCCAGGCAGACGCCGACGCGGTTCACCACCCGGCGCCCTCACGGTTCGCCCGCGCGATCCACGCCCGGGTCACGTACGGCACGTCGATGTACTCCTCGCCCGCCCCACGCACCAACTCCTTTATGGCGCCGAGCACTTCATCGAACTCCTGCCCGGCCTGCTCACCCAGCGTGGCGTGTGAGGCCCAGGCGTCGCACCACGCGTCTGCCCGCAGCCGGAAGACCTTGCGGCCGGACAGTTGAACGGGCGACTCGAACAGCCCGCTCTCCTCGATGACGGGGCACTGGTCGGTCCGGCGGGTTCCGTAGGCGTAGCCGGGCACCCGCTCGTGGATGAGACGCTCGATCCGTGCCTGCAGCGGATCCTCCAGATCGCGGTGGTTCCACAGGCACGCGAAGAAGCCGTCCGGTTCCAGGATGCGGGCGGTCTCCTTGAGAGCGGCCAGACGGTCCGTGCGGTCGAACGACGAACCGAAGGTCACCAAGCGGTAGTGTCCGCTCGGCCGTCCGCTGGTCTCCCCTGTGCCGTTGTGCCACGTCACATCGCCGAACCGGGCGGTGCGCCGTTCGCCGGTGGCGCGCATGGCGGCGGTGGGCTCCACGGCGTCGACCCGCAGCCCGTACTCCAACAGCGGCTCGGTCAGATGGCCGGAGCCCGCGCCGATGTCGCAGACCAGGTCTCCGGGCCGCACGCCCGCTGTCCGGAGCATGCTGCGGATGACGCTCGGCACGTACTCCGGGCGCTCCTGGTATGTCGCGGAGTAGGGGGAGTAGTCGAACACAGGGGTCATGGCTCTCCTCATGGGGATGTGGCGGGATCAACGCGGTGGAACCCGACGGGACGTGACGCGATGTGTTGTAAGGGGTGGCGGAGGCCGGGCACTCGACCGACCGGCGCGCTACCGGCCCTCTCGTGTGCGGGGTTTCGCCAGCTGGTAGCCGAACGTGGCCGCGGTCTCCAGCAGTCGCGGTGTCTGGAACCGGGCGGCGACGCTCTCGTCGCCGTACCACTCCCGCCACTCCCCGACCATGCCGCGTCGCATGATCCGGGGCTGGTTGCCGACGGCACCGGCCGCCGCCGAGACCCGCTCCTCGTGGGCGCGCATGTTCTCGTACCGGCTATGCCGCACGGCCTGCTCGACCGCCGCCGGTGTCCGTGGCACGCCGAACACCTCGAGCAGACCGGACGCGGTGGCCTCTGGGTCGGCCTTGAGATCTTCGAACCGGATCACCGTGAAACGGCGAAAGCGAGGCAGCGCGGCCGCCCACGCGGTGTAGAAACCGGCCCACCCCGCGATGGGGGGTTCGTCGTTGACACCACGGCCGTCGAGGAACTCGGCGAACGTGCCCTGTCCCTTCACGCCCTCAAGCCGCCAGTGCGCGGCGAAGCCGCGGAACCACTGGTAGGACGAGTACACCGCGTCGCGCGGGTCGCGGACCAGGAGCACGGCGCCGGCCAGCCGACCGTGGTCGAAGTGGTCCGGGTACAGGTGGTTCTTGAAGAACCGCGGCCCGTCGTCCGCCCCACCCTTGCCGCCCCCGGCGTTCCGGTCGCTGGCGGCGGTGGCGGACAGCCTGCTCCGGTAGGCCAGGCGGTCTTCGATGACCCGCGATGTACCATCCTCGCCCACGACTTCGGTGTACGGGTCAACGTACGCGAACCCCAACTCGATCAGGACGTTGCCGATGAGCGCTGCCCCGGAGCCGGGATAGCCCGCGACCACCACGTCCCGCGCGCCGAGGCGGGCGGCGTTGCGCATGTGCAACTCGACGGGGTCGGCCGCCTCCGCTCGCAGAGGTTCCATGTCATTCCCCTTCTTATGTGTGTACAGCGGGTGGCCCGGGCCGCGGTCAGTCGACGTCGCCGTAGACGGCCGTGGTGATGTTTCCGCCGAATCCCAGGCCGAGTTGGGCGGTGATGCCGCCCGGGTGAATCATCCGTCCGCGAGCCAGCTGGGGGTGTGCCTCGGCCTCGGCGGCTGCTGCGGGAAGCAGGCCCTCGCTGTACGCCCGGGCGGTGATGACGGTCTCCAGTAGGGGGGCGGTGCCCATGGCATGGCCCAGCATGGGCTTGAAGCAGTAGGCGACCGACTGCTTACCCAGGTGCTCGACCACGGCGGTGTCGGCCTCGTCGCACTGCGCGGTGCCCGTGGCGTGCGCGGCGTAGAAGTCGACGTCCTCCCGGGCCACTTCGGCGTGGCCGAGCGCGGTGTCCATGGTTCGGATGAGGTATTCGAAGGACGGCGCGATGGAGACCGGGTGGTAGGCGTCGTTGCCCAGAGCGGAGCCCAGCAGGCGGATGCGCCCCTCGGTTCCGGGCTGCCGCGCCGGTGCCAACACGAGCGCCGCCGCGCCCTCGCCCATGATGAAGCCGCGGGTGCCCTCGTGGAACGGTCGGCACACCTCGCTGGGTGGAGCGTCGTACACCAGGGCTTTGAGAGCGGCGAAGGCGCGTATCTCCTCACCGTCGTAGCCGACATCGGCCGAGACCACCACCACGTCCGTCGCGTCGCCGGTGGCCAGCAGGCGCTGTCCGATGGCCAGCGCGTGCAGCCCGGAAGTGCACGCGGCACTGATGACCAGGGACGGCCCGTGGAACTGGTAATGCTCGATCACCCGAGCCGCCGGGGTGGTCCACACCTGCTCGACGAACCGACGGCGGGGGTTGCCTGGCTCCGGCTCGAGGTACCGCTGCCGCCACCGTTCGCGGTCGGCCCCAGTGGTGGCGTACAGCAGGGCGACCCGCTCCCCCGGCCGCCAGCCGCGGCCACGCGCGTCGGCGATGGCCTCGTCGGCGGCGGCCGTCACCGCCCGCGCGTACCGGGTGGTCCCCGCCTCGGGGTCGCCACCTTCGGGGATGCGGGCCAGCCAGCACGGATCGGGGAATCGTCCGCCCAGGCCGGCGTGCGCTTCGGCCGAGGTGTTACCTGACAGCAGACCAGACCACAGGTCGTCCATAGACCAGCCGTAGCCGCTGACCGCGCCGATACCGAGGATGTCCGCAGGGGGAATGGGCATGCTGCCACCTTGGGGATGAGTGCCATGGACAGGACGAGGAAGTGCACGGACCGGAGCGCATGGTCGGCGCCGGTGGGTTCCCGGCCGGGCCGGGCGGCTCATGCGTGGCCGGGTCGCCCGGACTTCCGGGCGACCAGCAGGCCGTTGACGCCCGGGGGCGCGTCGGCCGCCACCGGCACCCGCCGCACCGTCGAGAACCCGGCCCGGGCCAGCATCGACTCGTACGTCGCCCGGGAGTGGTTGGCTCCGCCGACCGTGTCGACCAGCATGTTGAGGCTCATCAACGCCGCAGGTGGCGGGCCTGTGCCGTCGTCATCCACGAACGCCTCCGCGATGACCAGCACCCCTTCGTCGTCCAACGCAGCATGGCACTTGCGCAGGATGGTGTCGTTCGTGCGCTCGTCCCACATGTGCAGCACGTTGGTGAGGGTGACGAGGTCGTGGCCGCGAGGCAGTTCGTCATCGGTGAGCAGGTCGCCGCCGAGCGTGCGGACGCGGTCGTCAAGCCCGCGGTCCCTAAGCCTGAGCGCGGTCAGTTCGCACACCGCGGGCAGGTCGTAGATGGTCGCCCGCATCCGAGGGTTGAGCTGGCACAGCCGAATGCCGAGTTCTCCCGGGCCGCCGCCGACATCGAGGAGGCGACGGAACGGGGAGAAGTCGTAGGCAAGCACGATCACTTCGGCGAGGGACGACGACACGGAGGCCATCGCGTTCCAGAACAGCTTGACTTCTCCCGTGGCGTCGTCCACGGCGAACTTGGTGGGACGCGCGGCGGGGTCCCATACCGTCGGCCGGTTCTCGCGAATGGCGGTCAGCAGGTCCTCCCAGCCGGGGTACTGCTGTTCCTCCACTAGTTGTATGAAGCCGCCGAGGTAGTGCCGCCCGGTGGAGACCAGGAACCGCTGGGCCTGGGCGCTGTTGCGGTAGCGCTCGGTGCCCGGGTCCCGGTCCAGCAGTCCCAGTGAGCAGCAGGCAGTGAGCAGCATGTGCGTGGGACGCTCAGCCAGGCCCAGCGCCGTGGTCGCCTCGGCCGTGCTCAGCGCGCCGCGGTCGGCGAGGAGGTCGAAGAGACGGAGTCGGACGGCCGTTGCCAGGACCTTGGTTCTGCGAAAGCCGTCAAGGAGGTCCAGCACGGCCGCGGGGGTGTTGCCTGAACAGTCGGTCTGGGGGTTCCCGGTTTGCCTCACTTGCCCTCCACGGTTCCGCGGTCTGTGTGGTGTTGCAGGTCAGCGCCACCCGGCCGGACGCTGGGTCCGGCTCTCGACGCCTCGTGATACGCCGTCCGTTCAGAGTTGCGCCGAGGTCGACCGGCGCGGCCATGGCGTGGGCTCCGGAATCGTTGAGATGCATGCCGTCACCGCTGTCGAACTCGGCGTACCGCTCAGGTCGGCCGTTTCGAGGAGCAGCAGGTTGTCCGGGGATAGCACGTCCTGGGTGATGGCGACGTGATATCTCACCTGCATCTCGGCTTCGATGGCCAGGTCTTGGGCGACCGGAGACACGGCGCTTCCTCTCTGCGGTGATGCGAAAACTCTCTGTGGTGATGTAAAGAAATCGCAGGGTACTCAGCGCATGCGAGAGCCGCGGGAACGGTTGGGCGTCGCATGTTCTGGAACGCCCGGAACCAAAAATTCCGTCCACCTGGATTCGGTGACGGGAGTGATTCCATTGCGGCCGCTGGGCGCCGTTGCGCTGGGCGCTCATCCAAACCCACGCGGACTGGAAGTTCAAGCAGAATGATCACCGCGCATCACTTATTCAGGGCCTGCATAAATGCAGCGCGCGCCCATTTCGTGCCACACCCATGGGTTCATCCGAGGCGATTCATCGACGCGGGGGCAAACGGCATGCCTTCCCCTCGGTACACCTGACCCTCGACAGATCGGCACGGACGCCGGCGCGAGACATGCGCGAAATCAAGCCTTCCGGCTTGAAACTTTCGATCGCGAAGGATGCCGCGAGCGCCGATATTTGTTACCAAAAATTGACCACTGCGGAGGTTTAAGTTCAGTCTGAAACTGGCTTTTTTGTGAAAATGGACACTGAAAGAACACGCTTGATTGCCAAGAGTAAATGAGCATTCAACTGATGAGCACCCCTTAACTCAAATGAGCAGGCATATGCATAGTTGAGCTTTCAACTCATGCCGCCCCCTTCTGGGTATGGTGTTAGATGCATCAGCGGGCAGGCGGTGGTGACACTGCGACAAGCGAATATGTCGCGCTTTCCCTCCAGCCCGCAGTGCGTTACCGAGAAATAACGGGGGAGCGACAGCCACGCGATGGTGGGCGCGGTCTGTCGCACGATTTACTGCGACAAAACGGCCGGCGGGCTGGCCTCCAAAGAATCGTTGCGTCGAGCTCCCCGTTTTTTTCTCTCCTGCGAACTGTGATCACCGAACAGGAGGGGGCTTCGATGATTCGCGATCAGGTGCGTTCACCCAAAACAGATGTGGAGCTGTCGCAGATCCGCTGCTTCATGGCGGTGGTGGAGACAGGCAGTTTCACCGATGCGGCGCAGCAGCTCCAGGTAAGCCAGCCCACTGTCTCCCGCGCCATCCAGCGGCTGGAGGCCTCGCTCGACACCCAGCTCCTGGACCGCTCTACGCGTCACCTCACCTTCACCGAGCAGGGCAGGAGGTTCCACGGGGACTTACAGGAGGCGTACATCCAGTTGAATCGCGCGATCAACCGACTGCACTCCTCCTCGATCCTGCGGATCGGCTTCTGCTGGCTGCTCCCCGAAGTATTCTCCCGGTTCGTCGCTCGGTTCGCGAAGGAGGCCGACGTCGACTTCGAGTTCCTGCGCGACGACACCGCCACCGCCGGTTTGCACAGTGGACACACCAATGTCGCCCTCTTGCGCAACGTTCCCAGCCACCTGCCCGTCGTCGCGGTCCCGCTGTGGGAAGAGCCCCGGGTGGCAGCCGTCGCGCGCAGTTCACCGCTGGCCCGGCGCGACCACCTGGACTGGGCGGAACTCGCCGACTGGCCGTTGGTCGAGAACACGGTGAGCGGAACGGCCTCCCCGGACCTCTGGCCGACACAGCACCGCCCCAAGACTGTCGTCAGGTGCGGCAACTACGACGAATGGCTCGAGGCCGTGGCCGCTGACCGGGGCATTGGCACGGTGCCCGAGCTGGCCTCCCGGCGCACCAGCCACTCCTCTGTCGTATTCGTGCCCCTCCAGAACGCCCCGGCGATACAGGTCTCCCTCGTCCTGCCCGAACGCGGCGCGCATCCCCTGGCCGAGCGTCTCGCATCAGCCGCTAGACGGGAGTTGGGCCAGGATTGACACGCCGCGTGTTGCATCGGACTTCAGGGTATCCACGGAGACAGTGCGCAAGTGGCGCTCGCGGTTCGTGGCCCGGCGGATGGCGGGCCCGGTGGACGAGCCGCGGCTGAGTCGGCGCAAGCCGGAGCTGGTGCTCTCCGAGGCCGAGCGGGCGGAGCTGACGCGCTGGGCGCGGCGGGCGAAGACCGCGCAGTTTCTGGCGCTGCGGGCGCGGATCGTGCTGCGGTGCGCGGAAGGCGGGACGAACAAGGAGGTCGCCGCCGAACTCGGTGTATCGCAGGGAGCGGTGAACCGCTGACGGTCGTCGACGTCGTCGGCCTGTACCACCATCCGCCCGAAAAAGCGGTGGTGCTGTGCGTGGACGAGAAGAGCCAAATCCAGGCGCTGTACCGGTCCCAGCCGGTGCTGCCGATGATGCCGGGCATGCCCGAGCGGCGCACCCACGACCACTACCGTCACGGCATCACCAGCCTGTTCGCCGCCTTCAACATCGCCGACGGCAGCGTCATATCGGAACTGCACCGCCGCCACCGGGCCATCGAGTTCAAGAAGTTCCTTGTCACGATCGACAAGGCTGTGCCCGCCGGCCTCGGCATCCACCTGGTACTACGGCCGGAGATCTTGTGACGGGGCTTGCGGAGCGTCGTTGACCGGGCGTGATGATGGGTGTGACGGCTGAGCAGATGGCCGAGTGGGATGCCTAACTGCTGGCCACCGCGTTCCTCACCGTTCAACGCGCCGCCATCCCCGAACCCGGCCAGTCCCCCGAACCCGAGCCGGATGCCGGCCCGGAGCAGGCCCCCGATCAGGGAAAAGCTCCGAGCATCGACGAGAGCGGGGCTGCTGTCTGATCCCCGGCCCGCTCCTGCGGCCCTCGGTCCCCACCATCCGGCACTGCCTGGCCGCCACCCACCTCACCCCCCGTCACCCCGTGGAGACCATCCTGACGTGCGAGTTATGGCGTCGGCTCCACCAGACCCGCGCCATGGTCAGTCACTACCGACGCCGGGGAGATCCTCTCCCCGACCGCCTTCGACCCTGGGCCCACCACCGGCCGATCCCACCCATCACCGATCCTCAAGATCTCCGGCTGTGGTACCAGGCTGCGCAAGGGCTGGGCAGGCTCCGGCAAGGGCGCGGCGAGCCTGCTACGCGAGGCGT
>NZ_JBFAET010000205.1:0-15704 GCF_040642095.1 Streptomyces sp. NPDC020362 | reverse complement strand
GCCCTCGCGCAGGGCGGGCGGCAGCGGGTCGAGGGCCTCCTGGGCGCTGGGCAGGACCGTCTGGACCCGGCAGTCACGCGACCGACCCTAGTGATCACCGCAGGCGAGGGCAACACCGTTCCTCGGCCGTGCTCCGGCCGCAGATCGAACCGCTGTCTTTGGTGATCACGACTCAATACGTGCCCTAGCAGGCGCCAGGGTTTGAGCTGTGCGGAGTCGCGGTCGGCCAGGATGAGGATCTGCCGGGTCAGGCAGGCTGGATGATGCCGTGGGCACGGGCTGCGGTCAGTTCGTGGGTCCAGCTTGACATTGCCCGGGAGAACCACAGCGGGGTTCCGTCCGCGGTGGTGATGACCTGCACGTTCATGCCGTGCTTCTTGTGCTTCTGCGAGTAGTACGGCTCGTCCGCCCGGATGCGGTCAGTGGGAATCAACGTCCCGTCGACAGTATCGTCTCGTCGACGTACCGCCACGCCGTCGCTTCGGACACCCCGAACCCGGCTCCCACCTGGGCGAACCCCTCGTTCTTCCGCAGGTGGGCCCGGATGAGCAGAGCGTGCTTGAAGCAACCCAGCTTCCGGCACGGCGAGTTCGGTTCACGCCTCGGGCGTGGATCAGCCAGCAGACATGCTCAACCAGCTCATACGGGACGTCGAGCAGGGAAGGAAGCCGCGCCAACAGAGCCCCTCGGTCGCCGGCGTGATGAGTGAAATCACCACGCCAACGACGAGGGACTCTGCCACGCCATCACCCACTGACCGACGTTTTCACCCCTGCAGCACATGATGTAGGAGGCCCACTGACGTACGGCGGATCCTCCACGGCCCGGACCACCTGTGAGGACCACCCGACCCCGCCTGCCGTGAAGCTGCAGCGTCCCCCGCAGGGCACCGGAGTGAAAAACCCGGTCTGGCGCAGAGACGCGGCTGCGCCCGGATAGAGCTCTCAAGAGCGGTCGTTGTGCGCTGACAGCAGCGCCCTGCCCATGCCACCCGCCGTGGTCCTGGAGGTCCCATGTCGCCAGCCGACCCAGCCGTCGATCGACTTGTAAATGCTGCATGTCATGCCCCTGCAGGGCTGATCGCCCGGCTCCTGGAGAGCGAAGACCTGCGCGAGACGAGGCTCGGGCAGGCCATCCAGGACCTTAAGACGGCCCGCGCGCATCCGGCAAAAAAGCTCGAGCCCGAAGCGGGACAGGTCATCGACCCGGTGACCCACGACCCCGCTTGGTAGGGCAACGCCACGCTTCGGCAGGCGGGCCGGGCCTTTCCGCCACTGTGGGGCGTCAGCACCTGAAGGGAGTCCCTGTGGACTGCGACACCGGCCTGCTCAAGGTGCTCGTCACCGACCTGGACGGCACCCTGCTGGGAGCGGAGGAACACCATCGTCGGCGCCTGCGCGACGCCCTGAACCGGAACCCCGACATCACGGTCGTTTACGCGACCGGGCGCAGCCTTGCTTCCGTACAGGTGCTCCTGCGCGATGACCCGCTCCTGCCGCCCCCGCGCTGGATCATCGCCGATGTCGGGGCCAGTGTCATCGACGCCA
Source organism: Streptomyces sp. NPDC020362 (assembly GCF_040642095.1). Taxonomy (NCBI): domain Bacteria; kingdom Bacillati; phylum Actinomycetota; class Actinomycetes; order Kitasatosporales; family Streptomycetaceae; genus Streptomyces; species Streptomyces sp. NPDC020362. The sequence continues at coordinate 14,157 of NZ_JBFAET010000205.1, read as the reverse complement.
CCCAGATGCTCCACTGGCAAGCCCTGGAAGGCCGACTGCGCGCCCGATGGCCGGGCGCCGGGCGTGTCCGAGCGGCACTGAACCGGTTCCCGCAGCTCGTGTACCAGGAAGGCGTTGCCCAGGAAGGCCGCTGCTCCTTCTATCTGCGCTGCGAAGACCTCTCCGAGGACCTCACGGCCGCGGTGAGGGCGCTGGGATGCTCCTGGTCGTACGCCTCGGAGCGGTACTTCGACGTCCTGCCGGCCCGAGCGAGCAAGGGGCACGCACTGCGGCTGCTCGCCCGTACGCAGGGATGGCCCCGGCAGGCGATGCTGGTGGCCGGGGACTCCCTCAACGACCTTTCGCTGTTCTCGCAGGGCACACATGCAGTGGTGGTCGCCAACGCGGAACCCGCCCTGGCTGCAGCCGTGGGCGGGAGCGAGCTGGTCCACCACTGCGCCCGGCAGGGAGCCGCCGGTGTCCTCGAGGGCATGGAGCGGCTCGGCTGGCTGGTGCGCCGATCGGTGGTCGTCGGCTACCACCGCCCGCCCGTCCGCTGGTCCGACGGCGCTTGGCGGCCGCCTTCCAGTCCCAACGGGATCCTGCCCACCTTGCAGGCCGCTCTCGCCGACGAACGTCTGGACGCGGTGTGGGCGGCCGCTCACATCGGCGAAGCCCTCCCGACCGCGCAGCCCCCGCCGATCACCGACGGCTTGACCCTGTCTCTCCTGCCCCTGCACCCGGACCGGTGGTCCGGCTACTTCCACCGCACCTGCAAGGAGACCCTCTGGCCGGCCCTGGTGTCCCAGCCCCAACTCATCCAGGACCGGCCCGCCCACTGGGCCGACTACGAGGCCGTGAACACAGCCTTCGCCCAGCACATCAGCTCTCTCGCCGCGCGCAAAGGCACCGTCTGGCTCCATGACTACAACCTCTGGCTCGTGCCGGCCACGCTCAAAGCGCACCGGCCCGACCTGACCATCGGCCTGTTCCACCACACACCTTTCCCGCACCCCGACGTCTTCCGCCGCATTCCGGAAGCCGCACAGTTGCGCGCCTCGCTCACACACCTGGACTGGGCCGGCTTTCACACCGCCGACTGTGCCGACAACTTCCTCCAACTCCTCGCAGGTACCGCAGGACCCAAGCCACGCGTTGGCGTGCACCCTCTCGGCATCGACCGCAACGCCGTCGCGCACCTCGCCAGATGCCGCCGCCAGCCGCAGCGCCACAACGATGGAACCCAGTTGGTGCTCTCTGTGGAACGCCTCGACTACGCCAAAGCACCCGTCCACAAAATCCATGCCCTCGACGCCCTTCTGCACCAAGAACCTCACCACCGGGAACAGGTGCGCTACCGCCTCATCTGTCCCCCGCCCGAAGCCGGCATCCGCGCCTACGACTCCACCCGCGCAGAACTCGAAACCGCAATCAGCCGGACCAACCGCCGCTGGCGCACCAGGACCTGGGAGCCAGTCGACTACATCCCCCATAACCTGGACTTTCCCGAGGTCATCGACAACTACCTGGCAGCCGACGTCTTCTGGGTGACTTCGCTCGCCGACGGAATGAACCTCACCGCCCAGGAATACATCACCGCGCACCACGCCACCGGCCGCCCAGGCGTCCTGGTCCTCTCCCGTCACACCGGAGTCGCCCAACACCTGGGAACCGCCGCCGTCCTCACCGACCCTCTGCTCCCCCACGACCTGATCGACTCCCTGCGCACGGCACTGACCATGACGGCCGATGAACGCACCACACACATCACACGCCTGGCGCGTCTGCTCGACACTCCGCACCCCGCCGAATGGGCCCTCACCGTCATCAACGCCATCCGCAGCGTCGACAGCTAGTACTCGGATGGAGCTGGTCCTAGGAGAGGACGCAGCAACCCTCGGCGCCGCAGCCGGGCCGAGGGCCTGCCGGTCTCGGGGTCCGGTCTGCCGGGCACCCCGCGAACGTCGGCGACGGTGATCGGTCCAGCGAGGTGAGCATGGATCGCGTGCTGGTTGCGCCCGATGCAGCGACCGACTTCGTACGCAGTGTTGCCCCGGCGCGTCCCCCTGGCCGCCGGACGTTTCGTGCCGCACCGTGGACGGGGCTGCTGACCTGTACGAAGAGCGCTTCACCTGCCCTGCACGCTGAGGCAGGTGCGCCGGTGAGGTCGGAAGGTGGAAGGAGCGAGTGGGATGAGCCGAGCGGAGCAGGAGGATCATCCGGAGGACTGGGCATCGGGCCCGAGCGGATTGATGGACCTGCTGGCTGTGGCCGCGGTACTGGTGGAAGCCGACGGCCGGATCGACATGTGGAGCCCCGAGGCCGAGGAGTTGTTCGGCTACGCCCGCGGCGAGGCGGTCGGGCAGTACGCGGCGCCACTGCTCGTTCACCCCGACCACCGCGAGGCGGCCATCAGGCTGTTCGCCGAAGTGATGGAGACCGGCCGGGGCTGGGCGGGGGCATTCCCCGTCCGGCACAAGAACGGCAGCACCCGGATGGTCGAGTTCCGCAACATGCGGTTGACGGACAGCCTCGGCGACCACTACGCCCTGGGGCTGGCCGTCGACCGGTCCACCTTGCGGCAGGTGGAGCGCAATCTGGCCCTGTCCACCCGGCTGGTTACCCAGGCGCCGGTCGGGCTGGCCGTCCTGGACACCGACCTGCGGTATGTGACCGTCAACCCGGCTCTGGCGGCCATGCACGGCGCCCCCGAGGCCGACCACATCGGCCGCACATTTCGCGAGATCCTGCCCGGCGCGCCGTTCATGGCCGCAGACACCGCGATGCGGCGAGTGCTGGCGACCGGTGTCTCCATGGTGGGCCACCAGGTGGTGGGCCGTACTGCTGCCGACCCGGAGCACGACCACGCCTGGACGGCATCGCTCTACCGGCTGGAGGACCACCACGGGCACGTGCTGGGCATCGCCAACGTGGTGGTGGACGTCACCGACCAGTACCAGGCCGCCAGAAATGCCGACCGGGCCCAGCAGCGCCTGCGCCTGATGGCCAACGGCTCAGCCCGTATCGGCACCACTTTGGAGGTGGAGCGGACCGCGCAGGAACTGGCCGACGCCCTCGTGCCCGGCCTGGCCGACATGGTCGCGGTGGACCTCCTGGACTCCGTCCTGCAGACGGGACGCACGGACATCGGCGAAGGCCCGGCGCTGTTCCGTGCCCTGGCGGTGAAGACCGCCTACCCTACTGCCGCCGCTCAAGCGATCGTTCCGCCCGGCCGTCTCACCACCTACCACCCCGACCACCCGGCGGCCCATTGCATCCGCACCCGCCGCCCCCAGCTGATCACCCACCTGGGCAGCTCTGACTTCTCCCGCATTGCCGAAGACGACCATGCTGCTCGTCTGCTGGCCCGGGCCGGTGTCCACACCGACATGGCAGTCCCCCTCATCGCCCGCGGAGACATCATCGGCGTCATGGGCCTGGCCCGCGCCCGCAACCCCCTGCCCTTCGACGACGACGACCTCGCCCTCGCCTGCGAGCTCGCCGCCTGCGCCGCGCTGAGCATCGACAACGCCGTCCTGCACCAGCACATCCGCAGCGCCGCCGAGACCCTCCAGCGCAGCCTGCTTCCGCACCTCCCGCCCCACCATCCGGGTCTCGAGGTCGCCGCCCGGTACCGGCCCGCGCAGGCATTCAGCGAGGTCGGCGGCGACTGGTACGACGTCATCCCACTCGACGGCGGCCGAACCGCCCTGGCTGTGGGCGATGTCATGGGCAGCGGTATCCCGGCCGCCACCACCATGGGCCGCCTGCGCACGGCCACCTCCACCCTCGCCGACCTCAACCTCGACCCCGCCCGCATCCTCACCCACCTCGACAAGATCACTCGCGGTCTAGACCCCTACATCGCCACCTGCGTGTACGCCGTTTACGACCCGCACCACGTTCGGCTCGAGGTGGCCTGCGCCGGCCATCTGCCCCCGGTACTGGTGAGGGCCGGCAGGCCACCCGAGCTCCTCGACCTGCCCACCGGCACCCCCCTGGGAGTCGGCGGAGTCCCCTTCGAGACCACCACCCTCGATCTGGAGCCCGGCGATCAACTGGTCCTCTACACGGACGGACTGGTCGAAACGCGCCACGACCCCATCGACGAACGCCTGGAAGACCTCCTGCGTCTGCTGTCACCACCGCATCACACCGCAGAGGAGACCTGCGACCACCTCCTGCAGCAGCTCCGGCACCCTGAGGGCCACGACGACGTCGCCCTTCTGATCGCTCGCGTACAGCCACTGAAGACTGCCCACCAACCCGAACCTCAGCGCCCAGCCCAGGCGTGAGATGTCTGAGGCGGCGGTGCGCGCTTGCCTCCGGTCACCCCTGACAACCCGCACCGGTCCCACGACTTGCCGGCTGTCGGACGGCCCCACCGTCGTCCGGTGTCTGCGCTGAGGCTGGCATGGGGCTCTACAGATGAACCTGTACGCGTGTGGACGTTCACGTAACACCGCCATCCGCGCCCTCGCCACCACCGCGCCGCCCGATCCTCGCCAGCCAGGCGATGTGAACCGGGGCAGGGCGGGGTTCGACCCACCCCGGCCACCCTGGGCTGCATGCTGAGGGAGCAGCTGAAGCGCCACCCTGCGGATGCTGTTCCGCTACGAGCAGGACAATCTCTTCTGCACCTGACCGGGAGAACGCACCGCTTCCCCCAGCACCAACGCCCACCAGCTGGAAGAACTCGGTCAGCACCTCACCGCCGCCGAGTCGGGTCCGCCCGACGCACACCGCTTCCAAGCGGCCGTAACCAAGGTCTCGGCGTGGATCTGCGACCGGCAGCGGACAGACGGCAGCTGGGGCGACAAATGGCACGTCTCCCCCTACTACCCGCGAATGTGCTGCCCCTCGGCCCTTGCCCACTACGGCGTCGGCTGCGCCGTGGCCGTCGTGGACAAGGCCGTGCACTGGGTCCTGTCCACCGAGCGCCCAGCCCGCTCTTGGGGCCGGTGGCACGGAACCATCGAAGGACCACATACGCCCTACTGACCCTCCAACTCGCCCACCGCACCACCGGGGCGGCAGTCGAGCGCGCTGTCGCCCAGGGAAGCGGCTTTCTCTTCTCCCGCATCGCGCATCCGGACGAGTCCCCGCTCTGGACCGGCAAAGATCTCTACCACCACAGTGCACTGGCACAGGTCCCGGCCGTCGCAGCCCCGCACCTCGCCCAGCGAGCAGCCCGACGCACCACACCACAACCCGGTACAGCGGAGAACCGCCGCACCTGCGCCAGTAACTCGCCCTCGGCCCCGGCGGTTGTGCCTGTCGCAAGGCATCCCACCAGCGTGAAGGCGGACGTTCTATGACGGTCACCACCACTTCCTCCATCGGCAAGAGCCTGCTCGCGGCCGCGCTCACCACGGCCGTCGCCCTGTCAGCCGGGCCCCCGGCGGCCGCCGCAGCCGACGACGGCGGCTGGAAGGGAGCCGGCGGGCTCACGCTGAACAGCGCCGACAACGCCAGGGTCGACGCCTACGTCAACCGGGCCCGGCAGGCCGAGCAGTCGATCAGCACCGACGTGCACACTGCGGCCCTCGCCTCGGGAGCGGAACTGGTCGGCTTCGAACACCGCCTGAAGTCCCCCGACTCGCTCAAGCGGAAGGTCGCCACCTCCCTCAAGGACCACCCCGGGCAGAACGTGGACACCGTCCTGGCCCGGCTCACCGACGCCGTCCGCTACACCCTCCAGTGGCCCGACAACACCTACACCGCCGGCGTGACCCGCGCGTCCGCCGTCCTGTCGGCCTGGGGCAACGACACCACCAAATGGTCCAACACCTGGAACCGGGCCAGCGGCTACAAAGGCCTCAACACCGGCTGGCGCGCCCCACGTTCAGGCCAACTCTTCGAGATCCAGTTCCACACCCCCGCCAGCAAGCACGCCCAGGAAGTCACTCACCTGCTCTACGAGGAGCAGCGCCTGCCCTCCACCACCGAGGCCCGCAAAAGGGAGCTTCAGGCCCAGCAGGACGCCGTCTTCGCCGCTGTCCCCGTACCACCGGGTGCCGACCGCCTCGCCCCGCCCGCCAACCCGACCGCCCCGTTGCCGGTACCTGCCATCCCCTGACCGACCCGATCAGGGCTCACTCCCTGCCCGCGGGCGCCCGGACCAGCCACCGGCGCCCGCCGCACCAGGCACCGCCGGAGCGGAGAGACCAGCAGGAAGCCAAGCTGTCTGTCTCCGGCGAGGGCTCCGACTGCGGTATGGCCAAGGTCAACATGGGCACCTCCGGCGCCGAGGTCGGCGGAGCCTGCGGCGGCGAGAAAGAGACAACGGCGGCTGCGAGTCCGGTCCGACGCGTAAAAGGCATACATGCGGTCGGCCACCAACACCATGAACTACTCCAGCCGACTCGCGCTCGCCCAGAATGTCAGCTTCCTTTAGAGGTCGCGCGGACAGGCGGCTTGGGGCATCGAGTTGTCACCCCTCCAGGCTGGTTTGCCGATCCGCTGTGGGTCCAGGGTGAAGTCCTTTGTGCTGTCCGACCGGTGCGTGCAGGGGTGCAACCGCTGGCATGTCACCGTCGGAGGGTCCTTCGGGACTCCACGTGAGGCCGCCCAGTGGACGGGCTGCCGCGAGCAGCAGGGCCGCGAAGACGAGGGGGCCTATGGTTTGGGCGAGTTGGTGGTGGGCGACTCCGATCGCGACGTCCCCGATCTGCACAGCGGCATTAAGGGTGAACACCAGGCCCAGTGGTTGCCATGCCCGTACGGCCATGAGCCAGATCAGTGCGCCGAGCAGCACGAGGCTGCGGGTCGCGACGTACGCCGCGTACGTCTTCGCGGCGGCACTGTCTCCACCGGGGACCAGGCCGCCCGGATCCAGTAGACCGGCCACGGTCAGGTAGCCGGAGGCGATCGCCTCGGCAGTAACGACGCCCCCGGCAAAGAGCCTGAGGTTTCGTGAGGGGGCCATATTATTCGGTTGCCGAATCATATGGAGACGGTAGCATCGGTGCCGTGAAGGCGGAGGATTCAGTGACACGCACGGTCGCGTTCCAACTGGGCAAGCTGGGACAGGTTGCGACGGGACGGTTCGCAGACCGGCTGGTGCCCCACGGGTTGCGGCCCCGCCACTGCGCGGTGCTGGAACTTCTTGCCGTTGGTCCGAGGGCGCAGCTGGAACTCGCCAGAGCCATCGGAGTGACCCCGAGTGTTGTCGTCGACATGCTCGACGAGCTGGAAAATCTCAACGCCCTGCGGCGTGTGCGGGACACCGCCGACCGACGCCGCCAGCTCATCGAGCTCACCGCTGAGGGGCAGAAGTTGCGGCGCACGGCCGTAGTCCTGGCGAGAGAGACAGACGAGGAACTGCTGGGCTCCCTCACTGACGAGGAAATAGCCGCCCTGAGGCGAGTGCTGGGTCAGGTCGCTTCCGTGAGCGGGATCCCTGCCGTCGGATAGCGGCGCAACGAGCCCACCCGCGGCCCGCGGGGGAGACAACCGCTCCCGGACCGAGCGGACCGCCCTCGCGGTGTTGTGGTGTGCCCCTCTCCCCAGGCACCACCTACGCAAACGTCGGCAGCGGGCGTTGCTTTCATCTTGGATGGACGGTCATGGTCGGCGCTGGGGGCGTCTGTTCCAGCGATCGGTGGGCCAGGCCCGGCGGGTCAGACTGCGCACAGTGATGATTGCATCGGCGAGGTCGAAGAAGGCGTTGATCACGGTGGTCCGGCGTTCGCAGCAGCGGGCGAGCCGCTGGAAGGCGTTCTGCCAGGAATGAGTGCGCTCCACATGCCAGCGCGGACTGGCCTGGATCGGCGCCTTCTCGCCCTTGTGCGCGATCTGGCGGCGCAGGCCACGCTCGTCGATCTGACCGGCTCTTGCCGGAGTCGTGCCCGGCATCCAGGTCCACCGGGCGCCTTGCTGATCGCCCCGTCGACGGCGATCTGATCGAGGACGAGACCGACGATCCGGTCGTAGGCGTCGAGCGCGATCTGCTTCAGGCGGGCGAAGACACCCAGACATATCCACTCGTCGCGGCAGCTGCGGATTGTCGTAGCCGAGCACCTGGCATCCGCGATCGCCTCGTGCGAGCAGCCGAACCGCAGGACCTGCAGCAGCTTGTCGAACACGATCCGGTCGCCGATCCGACGCCGGTGGCAGCCCAGCGGGTGGGAGGGATCGAACTTCGGGCGCTGGGGCAGCAGGGCGGCGAACTGGTCCCACAGCGGGTCGGCCAGCGATGACGGCAGTACAGGCACAAGGTCTTCCCGGTGATCACAGAGCATCGCAACTCCATGATCACGGACCCGTGCCTCGACCACTGCCCCTGGACCACAGCCGCCCATCTATCCGCGCGACCTCTTAGATACCCGTGGACCAGCTTCCATTGGAGGCGCATCCTCATCACCCGCTGAACACATATCCTCAACCGGGTCAGCGGAACTGGCTGCCCCTGCCCCGCCCCTGATGATTACGGGGTGCCCATGGCAACGGTTACCTGCCGTCGGGCCGAGCTGCTGGAGACGCCCGTCTACGACGGCACCTACGCGCGTGCCGCCGCGCTCGTGCACATCCCCGGCCGCTGCCGCTGCCGCTGGCTGGAGGGCTCCAACATGGCCGTAGCCGCGGCAACGGGTGTGTATCTGGAGGCCTCCGGTATCCCGGTCAAGCCCACCCGGGACGATGCCATCGCTCTGCGCGACCTGCTCCGGGATCCCGGCTGCACCGCCAAACGCATCTCTGCCTTGCTGCGAGCCTGGCCGCAGGCCACCTGAACCGCACCACCCGTACCCACGCCCCAAGCCTTGTTGGCTCAGGTGGTGAGTGTGTGCCCGGTCGTTGCGTCCACGTGGTCCGGGATCTCGTCGTGGCGATCGCCCACGGTCGGTGTCCCGGCGGGTTCGAACACAAGGATTGCGGCGCCGGACGGAGCGTACGGCTTGTGCTCCGTGCCTCGAAGGACGGTGAAGACCGCCCCCTGTGGGAGCAGGAACGCTCTCCATCGGGCTCGCGCAAGGAAACGTACGGCTCTCCGTCGAGTACCAGGAAGAACTCGTCGGTGTCGTCGTGGACGTGCCAGATGTGTTCACCCTCGACCTTGGCGATGCGGACGTCACCGTTGTTGACGCGCGTGACGATGCGGGGGCTCCACAAGACATCGAAGGAGGCCAGGCAGCCGCGGCTGGCCGACTTGTCCGCCGAGGTCGAGCAGGTGCGTGGCGACGGCTTCCGCGCGGGCTGGTGCATCACCGAGCCGATCGGACAGCCGGGCGGCCCTCTGTGGGGAGGGCCGCCCGGCCCACTTTGTTGCCGCTAGCCGCTTTTGACCTGCGTCCGAGGGGCGGGCCCCGCATGCAGGACCCGCTCTTCGGATGTCCCGGTCACCGGACGAAGGAGATCTCCGGGTATTTCCTGTCGGGCCCGTCCAGCAGGGTGCCGTGCTGGTGGCGCAGTTGCTGGTCGAAGAAGGCGGCGAGGTAGACGCGCTGGATCTCGATCGCGCGGTTCGGGTCGATCGTGCCGTACACCTGCTGAAGCTGGGTCGGGGAGAGCCCGAGCAGGCTTGCCTCCTGCGGGGCCATCGCCTCGTCGTCGACGAACGACACGTGCGCCGCGCCGTGGAGCTGGATGTCGACCCGGTATCCCTTCAGATGCGACCACAGCGTGCGCCACGACCCGTCGTTGTTGCGGTTGTGGGTGCCGGAGCTGAAGAGCATGAAGGGGCGGTGCAGGTCCTTACTCGGTGCCGAGCCGAAGAACTGGCCGTCCAGGTTGGCACCGGCGGCGATTCGGTGGTCGAGCTGCATGGCGGTGTCGACCGCTGCGCCGCCCAGCGAAGCGCCGAACATCCCGATGCGGGACATGTCCACGGCGTGCGACAGACCGGTGGGGAGCCTGGCGTGGTCGACGTCCGGGTTGCCGCCCTTGGTGATCGTGGCGAGCTGGTTGATGACGAAGTGGATGTCGGCGGCGCGCACGTTGAGCGTGTCAGCGGAGTGCGCGCCGGCCGGCATGGTGTTGACCTCGAGTCGTCCCCCGGGGAACTGCACCTCGTTGGCGTCGTGGGTGTGGTCGACGGTGACGACGAGGTAGCCGCGGCTGGCGAGGTCCTCAGCGAGCACGGTGCCCCTCGCACGGTCCGAGTGCAGCCCGCTGGAGTACAGCAGGACGGGCAGCTTGCCGAGCTTGGTGTCGACCGGGGCGAGGACATGGCCCGCGGTCTTCGGCAAGGTCACCTGTTGTGGCGTCAGGCCCTGGGAGGCGAGGAAGTGGGCGCCGGAGACTGACGGCATCCACGGCGCCTGGTAGTGACCGCGGGTGGAGGCGGCCGGGTACCAGAACGACACCATCAGCTCGCGCGGCTTGTTGCCGGGCACGTACGGGTCCGTGCGGGACTTGTCGACGAGGTGCAGGCTGAACGTGCCTACGCCGTGGCGCCCGGTCGGCGCAGGGAGACTGAGCTGGAGAGCGGACGTGTCCGCGCGGGGCGTGGCGGCTGCCGGACGGACGGCCTTGTGCTCTGGCGGCACGTCGTCGTTCTGGGGCGTCCAGGGCGTGTCGTCCTGGTCGGGCGAGAACCCGGTGGCGGTGGGCTTGTTGGGCGTCTTCCCGGCGGCCATCGCCGGCGTCATCCCCGCACCCAGGGCGACGGCCAACACACCCGCCGAACCGACCGCTCTGGCGATCACTCTGCGACGGTGGCGCGGGCGGCGGTGTTTCATGGGACCCCTTTGTTGGGCGGCAATCGAAGAACTGGGCGATCGGCTGTTGTACGCCGTACCGCTCAGTGGCCTACGGATCTGGAGGCCCTGGCGTTCACCGCGGCGGCGGTCGGCACGAGCAGTTGAACCATGCGGTCGATTGGGATCATCGATCAGACGGTTCTGCCCGCCGCCCCTCGCGCCGCGAGCGCACGAGTCGGTGAATTTGGCCAGGGCCCGCCTCAGCCTGCGCCGCGTGATCCGCGCCGGAGACACTCCGTCAGCTGCCGGACCTGGGGGCCTGTGTGATGTTGTGATCAGTCGGCGGTCTTCAGGAGGTCGTCGATCCAGATCGTCGAGGGACGGAGGTGGAGGCCGGCGAGGTAGCTCTCGGGCGTCTTGTCGTATCGAGTCGCAATGCCCCGCCAGGCCTTCAACTTGTTGACGAGCCGCTCGACGGTGTTCCGCTGCTTGTACAGGTCGGTGTCGTGGCGTGTAGGGCGGCCGCCCCGGCTGCCTTTCTTCTTCCGGTTTGCGGCCTGGTCCTTCTTCTCTGGGATGACTGCCTTGATGTTGCGTTTCCGCAGGTAAGAGAGGTTGGCGCGGGAGGAGTGGGCCTAATGGGACGCGAAGGTTGGCACGCGGGCCCCGTTCTTGGCCGGGGGGTCCTGCCGACTTTCCGGCCGCGGAGTGAGGCTTTGAGTATGCCCGGGACCCTCAAGTCCTGTTGACGAGACGAGGTCGGCTCCGCGCCCAGCAACGACTCAAAGCGAGCGCGCACCTGTCTTGTGTCGACGGTCATGCAATTTCCCACCCCAAGCGGGTTGAGCGTCACGTAGTTCCCCACCCCTGCCGTCACGACTCCCCATGGGGACGGCGAGGTCGTAGGCATTGGGACGTAGGCGCGATGGTCCTCTCCGCCGATGCGGCGGTTGTTCACCCCTCCTAGGGTCGAAACGGCCAGGGATGATCAACCCGAGGCCCGAGGACCGAGGCCCGAGGACCAGGAGGAGACCCCGTGATCGTAGTGACCGGTGCCACCGGGAACGTTGGCCGTGCCCTTGTCGGGCGGCTCGTCGCCGGAGGGCAGTCCGTGCGGGCGGTGAGCCGCGATCCAGAGCGGGCCGCGCTTCTTCCGGGCGTGGAAGTGACGCGCCTTGAGTCAGCCGGGCTGTTCGAAGGAGCGTCGAAGCTCTTCCTGCATGTGCAGGCCACCGGTGACCGCACGGGCGCCGTCCTCGACAAGGCTCGCGCCGCCGGCGTACGACGCGTGGTCATGCTCTCCTCGGGAATCATCCAGGAGGGCGCCGACGAGACCCACCCGATCCACATAAGGCACGCGCAGGCCGAGCAACTGGTCCGGGACAGCAGCCTGGAGTGGACCTTCCTGCGCCCCAATGCGTTCTCCACCAACGCCTTCCAGTGGGCCGCGCAGATCCGTGAGGGCGACACCGTGCGCGGCCCCTTCGCGGGCGCCGTCACCGCGCCGATCCACGAGGACGACATCGCCGCGGTGGCCGAGCGTTCCTTGCTCGACGCGGGCCACGATGGCGCCGTCCACCGGCTCACCGGGCCCGAGGCGACGACGAACGCAGGGCAGATCACGGCCAGCGGGCGGGTGCTCAGCCGGGACCTGGCCTACATCGAGGTTCCCGTGGAGGAGGCGGAAGCCGCGTTCTTCCCGCACATGCCGCGGCAGATGGTGCGGGCCGTGCTGAATTCCTTCGCGGCGATGGTCGGTTCTCAACCCGAAATCACGTCGAGTGTCGAGGAGATCACCGGCCGCCCGGCGCGCACGTTCGCGCAATGGGCTGAGGACCACCGGGCGGACTTCGCGGCCTGAGCAGAGTCGATCACGCGTCCTTTGCGGGGCCGCGCCTGCGAGTGTCGACGATCAAGCTTTTCCTATTTTGGACGGTTCGAGCGCTAGGTAATCCTCTACCCTGAATCCTCCTGATTGGCCATGGGTGGCGCGGAGTCCGGGATCGAGGGACCTGGTCGTCGCGGAGCTGCTCATGTTCCTCGTCCCGTGGTTGGGATGGCCGATGGGCAGCCTGGATGGCGAGGAGAATGTTCCTCGTGGTCGACATCATCGAGATCTCGGCTGCGGGACGAGCACAAGCTGAAGGTGTCGATCTCCTCGTTCCGCCGCTGGGTGCACGCCACGCTGCCCGACGAGGTGCGCCGGTCGCAGACCACCGTCCTGCGCGACGAGGCCGAGCCGGGCGAAGAGGCCCAGATCGACTACGGGTTCCTCGGCCGGTGGACCAACCCCCGCACCGGCAAACGGCACCGCGTCTGGTCGTTCGTGATGGTGCTGCCATGCTCACGACACATGTCCGTCCGCCCGGTCCTGCACCTGGACCAGCACACATGGACCGAGGCACACGTCGCGGCCTTCCGCTACGTCGACGGCGTCCCGCGCCGGCTGGTCCCCGACAACCTGAAGACCGGCGTCGACAAGCCCGACCCCTACGACCCGAAAATCAACAAGGCGTATGCCGAACTCGCCACCCGCTACGGCGCGTTGGTAGACCCGGCAAGAGCCTCGAAGCCCGAGCACAAGCCCAGGGTCGAGCGGCCCATGCCCTACGTCCGCGACTCCGACTGGCGCGGACGGGAGCTCACCTCGATCGAGCACATGCAGACCGAGGCGATCACCTGGGCCCAGCAGGACGCCGGGCGGCGGAAGTGCCGGCCGCTGAGCGGGCCGATCCCGATGGCCGTGATCGGTGCGGTCGAGGCCGCCGCCCTGCTGCCGCTGCCGCCCACCGCGTTCACGCCGGCCCGCTGGTCGACGGCCACCGTCGGCCCGGACATCCCCAACGAGGTCGGCCGCACCCTCTACTCCGTGCCCTGGAAGCTGACCGGCCGAAAAGTCGACGTCCGCCCCACCGCGACCATGGTCCAGGTCTTCCTCAACGGCGACCTGGTCAAGACCCACGCGGCGCTTGACCAGGGCAAACGCACCCACAAGAGCGACTACCCTCCGGAGAAGATCGCCTCCGGATGAAGACGCCGGTCTGGTGCCGCACCCAGGCATCCGAGATCGGCGACGCCTGCCCCGAGGTCGTCGACCAACTGCTGGAGGTCAACGCGCTCTACCGGCTCCGCGCCGCCCAGGGCGTTCTCGGACTGCGCAGGAAGTACGGCGACACGCGACTGGAAGCGGCCTGCGCGAGAGCGATCGCGGTCGGCGACCCGCCCTACTGCACCATCAAGAGCATCCTGGTCACCGGCACCGAGACCGATCCCGAGCCCGAGACCAGCGGAGATGCGGGCGCCGCAGCCTTCCTCCACGGCCCGCAAGGGCTCTCCGGCTCCGTCGCCCCCGGGCACGCCGGAGGACGACCGCGACGACCAGGTGAGGTGGGCGGCCGACGGCACCTGGGAGAGAGTCTTCACCGCCCTGCTGTCCCAGGCCGACGCCGAAGGCGACCTCGGCTGTATCGTCGCGGTGGACTCCACTGTCGTCCGCGCTCACCAGCACGCCGCAGGGGCACGTCAAACTGTCAACGCC